>CAXMLS010000272.1:0-8007 GCA_964194235.1 uncultured bacterium
AGCATACAGCGTGCTGAGCGATCCCAAGAAGCGCCAGGTGTACGACGCGTACGGCCACGCCGGCCTGTCTGGTTCCAGCATGGGCACGGACTTCAACAGTTCCGTGTTCCAGGACTTCCACGATATTTTTGGAGATTTCTTCGGCTTCGAAGATTTATTGTCCGGCGGACGACGTGGGCGCGGCCGCTCGCAGCGCGGCTCGGATCTGCGGTACGACATGACGTTGACATTTGAAGAAGCCTCCGCCGGCGTCACCACCAAGGTAAAACTTCCGAAACAGGAATTGTGCGAAGCGTGCGGCGGAACCGGCGCGAAGAAGGGAACTGGCGTCACCGCTTGCCAGACCTGCGCGGGCCGCGGCCAGATTGCTTATCAACAAGGATTCTTCACCATCTCGCGGACGTGCCCGGCGTGCCAGGGCGCGGGACAAATTATTCGCGAGCGCTGCACCGAGTGCCGCGGGAACGGCCGTATCGAGCGCGAAAAAACCATCGAGCTGCGAATTCCTCCCGGCGTCGACTCGGGCACGCGATTGCGTGTCACCGGTGAAGGAGAGCCCGGCCCCAATGGCGGTCCGGCCGGCGATCTGTATGTCGTCCTGGACGTCAAAGAGCATCAGTTCTTCGAGCGGCGCGGTGCCGATTTGTACTGCACGATTCCGCTCAGCGTGGCGCAGGCTGCATTGGGCACCGAACTTCAAGTGCCAGGCCTTGCCGGCGAAGAGAAATTAAAAATTCCTGAAGGGACGCAGAGCGACGCGGTGTTCCGCGTGAAGGGCAAAGGTTTGTCCGATCCTCGCGGCGGCGGCAAAGGCGATCTCTACTATCACGTTCGCGTGCTGACTCCAACCAAGCTGACGCGCGAACAGCGGAAATTGCTGGAGCAGTTGGGCGCATCTCTGAAATTGGAAAATAAGCCTGCCGATCGCAACTCTTCGATATTTGAAAAAGTAAAAGATATTTTCGGATAGGGCGATCGTGTTTCTGATTCGCGTGCAATCTTAGTTCCGGCCGACTGCACGATCCTCACGACTGACAATTCATCCTTCTGAGATAGAATCTTCGCGTGCGACGGCGATTCTTCGTGGAAAGCTTCGATGGGCAAACTGCTCTTGTTCAGGGGGATAAAGCGCACCACCTTGGCAAAGTTCTGCGCGCCCAGGTTGGGCAGCTTTATGAGCTGAGCGATGGTGAACGGGTGTGCCTGGGGCGCATCGAAAGCGTGACGCGCGATACCGTCGAGTTTGCGCTGTTGGAAGAAATTTCTGCATACGATCCGCTGCTGCAACTCACACTGTTGCTTTCGGTCGTAAAATTCGACTCCTTTGAATGGGCCATCGAAAAGGCCACGGAACTGGGCGTGACGGAGATCGTGCCGCTGGCTGCTGAGCGCAGCGAAAAATCATTGCTTGCCGCAGCGGAAAAACGTTCGGATCGCTGGCGAAAACTTCTGCTGGAAGCCGCGCAACAATCCCGGCGCGTGCGCCTTCCCGTTTTGCAACAGGTCACCGCGCCGCAGCAGGCCTTCGCGGCGCGTAAAGATCAATTCGGGCTGTTCCTCTCCGAGCGTACGAACGCGAAGCCACTTCGCTCGGTGTTGCAGAATGTCGCCGTTACTCACGCCGTCCTGGCCATCGGGCCGGAGGGTGGCTGGACGGATGCCGAATGCGCGTTGGCAGGCAGCGCCGGTTTCCACGAAGCCTCGCTCGGCCGCTTGATTCTCCGAACGGAAACCGCCGTCATTGCGGCCCTCGCGTCGTTGTCCTATGCGCTTAACCAACCGTAAGCTGTTTCGTTTCGCCATCCCTCAGCGCGAGTACCAAGGCAACGAGAATGGGCTTGCCCGGAATCTTAGTTTCTACGGGCTGTAGGGAGGTCGTTTGTCCTTTCGCAGACCAAAACTGAAACGGAATCTAGCGCGTTCCATGACCGTCGTGTTATAAATACGAGGCAACGAAATGCAACACTCTGACGAGAAACCGATCGCGACGACGGTAAGTTCGCCAAACGCCGCAGCAGTTTCTTCTCCCACGGCGACCGCCGTGCCTGAGCCACCCTCGCTTCTTTCTTTGCGTCACGAAATTCGCGTGTGGACCCGCGACTTACTGATCGCCATTGGCCTGGCGCTGGTCATCATCGTGTTCTTGTACCAGCCGGTAAAAGTCGAAGGCACCAGCATGGCGCCGCTGCTCTCCGACCAGGAACGCATCTTCATCAATAAATTTGTGTACCGCTTTGAATCGATCCACCGCGGAGATGTTGTGGTGTTCTGGTATCCGCTGGATCGATCTAAATCATTCATCAAACGTGTTATCGCTTTGCCGGGAGAAACCGTGGCCATTCGCCAGGGCATCGTGACGGTGAACGGCAATGTCGTTCCCGAACCGTATGTGCCGGCGCAATATGAAGACGTCAGCGATTACGGTCCAGTCCGAGTTCCACAAGACAGTTATTTTGTGATGGGCGATCATCGCATCAGCTCCAATGATTCGCGGGTATTCGGACCCGTGGCCACTCGCTTTATTTACGGGCGCGCGGTTTTCGCGTATTGGCCGGTGGATCATTTCGGATCGCTGGCGATGGCCGAAGTGGAAAGCAAATAGCTTCGTGACTTCGATGACCAACACAGGGGGAGCCACTGACCGAAGTTCAGCACCGACCCGCAATTCTCGCGCTGGAAGACGGGCGCGTATTTAACGGCCGCGCGGCCGGCGCGATCACGCGCCGCGGCGGCGAAATCGTTTTTAATACCAGCCTTACCGGTTACCAGGAAGTTTTCACCGATCCCAGCTACGCAGGCCAGATCGTCTGCCTCACCTACCCGCACATCGGAAATGTCGGAGCAAATCTCGATGACGAGGAAGCTGCGCATCCGTACATCGAAGCGCTGGTGGTGCGCGAATTTTCGCAGATGTCATCCAACTGGCGCGCCGCCGAAACCGCGCAACTTTATTTAAATCGCCACCAGATACCGGCCATCTGGGATATCGACACACGCGCGCTGGTGCGCCACATTCGAAACGTCGGATCGTTGCGGAGCGTGGTGGCGACTGACGGCACTCCCGCGGACCAACTGATTCAGGAAGCCAAGAACTTGCCGAAGATGGCCGGCCAGGAATTGGCCAGTCGCGTCACCTGCGAAAAAGCCTATTCGTGGGACAAAGGTTCCATCGAGCTGGCGTCTCCCCCGTGGACCGAGCAGACCGCTTCCGCCGGAGCGAGCAACGAATCGCGGCGTTTTCGTGTCGCCGCATACGATTATGGAATCAAACAAAATATTTTGCGCATGTTGATCGATCACCACTGCGAAGTGCTGGTTGTACCCGCGCAAACTACCGCGGAAGATGTGCTCGGTCTGGGGCCGGATGGGGTATTCCTTTCCAACGGGCCCGGCGATCCGGAGCCTATCGATTACGCCGTGGAAAATATCCGCAAGCTGATCGGCAAAGTGCCGGTTTTTGGCATTTGCCTGGGTCACCAGCTGTGCGGTTTGGCGCTTGGCGGGAAAACTTTCAAGTTGAAGTTTGGCCATCACGGCTCCAACCACCCGGTGCAGAATCTGCTGACGCAGAAAGTCGAAATCACTGCGCAAAATCATGGTTTTTGTGTAGATCCGGAATCGTTGCCATCGAGCGACGTGGAAGTGACGCACGTCAACCTGAACGACCACACCAACGAAGGCATGCGTCACAAATCTTTGCCGCTGTTCAGCGTGCAGTATCATCCCGAGGCTTCTCCGGGTCCGCACGACTCGCATTATTTGTTCGCGCAGTTTACGGACTTGATGAAAGAAACTCGGCGGTAGAAGTTCGGGTTCCAAAGATTTAGATATTTACGGATTTGCCGATTCGCATAAATGCGAGAAAAGGGAAACACAGGCTGGAAGCCTATTTGAACTGATGCCTAAGCGTACCGACATCAAAAAAATTCTGATCATCGGCTCCGGACCGATCGTAATCGGCCAGGCGTGCGAGTTCGATTATTCCGGCGCACAAGCTTGCAAGGTTCTGCGCGCCGAAGGTTACGAAGTCGTTTTGGTGAATTCCAATCCCGCGACGATCATGACCGACCCGGAACTTGCCCACCGCACGTACATCGAGCCGCTGACCAAGGAATATCTCGAAGAAATAATTTCACGCGAGAAACCACAGGCATTATTGCCGACGGTCGGCGGGCAGACGGCTCTCAACCTGGCCGTGGAACTAGCGGAGAGTGGCATCCTCGAAAAATATTCTGTCGAAATGATCGGCGCTTCCTTGCGGGCCATAAAAGTTGCCGAAGATCGCCTGTGGTTTAAGGATGCGTGCCGCAAAATCGGCCTGGAAGTTCCGGCGTCCGCGCTGGTCAACAATGCGCAGGACGCTTTGCGCTTGTGCGATCAACTGGGATTTCCCCTGGTCATCCGGCCGTCCTTCACTCTTGGAGGCACTGGCGGCTCCATCGCCTACAACCGCGAAGAGTTTGGCGAAGCCATCGCGCACGCGCTGGAAATGAGCCCGGTGCACGAAGCGCTCGTCGAAGAATCCGTGCTGGGCTGGAAAGAATACGAACTCGAAGTGATGCGCGATCATCGCGACAATTTCGTGGTGGTTTGCACCATCGAAAATTTTGATCCCATGGGCGTGCACACCGGCGATTCGATTACCGTCGCGCCTGCGCAGACGTTGACGGACAAGGAATATCAGCGCATGCGCGACGCGGCGGCCGCCATCATTCGCGAAGTCGGAGTAGAAACCGGCGGGTCCAACGTGCAATTCGCTGTGAATCCAGAAACCGGCAAGATGACCGTTATCGAAATGAATCCGCGCGTTTCACGCAGCTCCGCGCTGGCCAGCAAAGCAACCGGATTTCCCATCGCAAAAATTGCCGCGCGGCTGGCCGTGGGGATGACGCTTGATGAAATTCCCAACGACATCACCAAGCAGACTCCCGCGTGCTTTGAGCCCACCATTGATTACGTCGTGGTGAAAATTCCCAAATGGCAATTCGAAAAATTTCCCGGCGCCGACAGCACGCTGGGCACGCAAATGAAATCAGTTGGCGAAGTGATGGCCATCGGCAGAACTTTCAAAGAAGCACTGCAGAAGGGTATTCGCTCGCTGGAGCCCAGCTCACCCTGGCGAGCTCCCGCGGACGCGCCGGATTCCTTGCTGCGCGAAAAGCTCGCGACTCCGCGGCCCGATCGCATTCACTGGATTCTCACTGCAGTAGAACGCGGGCTGCCTGCGCAGGAAATTTGCGAGCTCACCAAAATCGATCCGTGGTTCATCCGCCAGATCGAGGAACTCACCGCCATGAACCGGCGCGCAGCCAGCGTTACGGTGGAGACCGCATCGAAAGACTTGCTGCGGGAAGTTAAACGCCACGGCACCAGCGACGAGCAACTCGCGCAGATGTGGAAAACCACGCCAGCCGCTGTGCGTTTGCAGCGCGCGCGATATGGAGTCGCTCCGGTATTCAAGCGCGTGGACACTTGCGCTGCCGAATTCGAATCGTTCACGCCGTACCTGTATTCCACTTACGAAGATGAGGACGAGTCCGACGTACAATCGCGCCCCAAAATTATGATTCTCGGGAGCGGCCCGAACCGTATCGGGCAGGGCATCGAATTCGATTATTGCTGCTGCCATGCGTCGTTCGCGCTGCGTGAAGACGGCTTCGAGACCATCATGGTGAATTGCAATCCGGAGACAGTTTCTACCGATTACGACACTTCAGATCGTCTGTATTTCGAGCCTCTCACTCTGGAAGACGTACTGGCCGTCGTCGAGCGCGAAAAACCGCAGGGCGTCATCGTGCAATTTGGCGGACAGACTCCACTTAATCTCGCGCTGGAACTGAAACGCAACGGCGTGCCTATCATCGGTACCGCACCGGAATCGATCGATCTGGCCGAAGATCGCCGCCGCTTTGGACGCTTGCTCGATGAGTTAAAAATTCCGCAGCCGCGCAACGGAACCGCGCTGATACCCGAAGAAGCGGCACGCGTGGCCGCCGAAATTGGCATGCCGGTACTGGTTCGGCCCAGTTACGTGCTGGGTGGACGCGCGATGGTGATCGCCTACGACGTGAACACCGTGCAGGAATACGTCGCGCAAGCCGCGCTGATGGGCCCCGCGCGCCCGGTCCTGATCGATCAATTTCTGGAAGAGGCTACCGAAGTGGACGTGGATGCGCTCTCCGATGGAACCGACGTGGTGATTGGCGGCATCATGGAGCACATCGAAGAAGCCGGCGTGCACTCCGGCGATTCTTCCTGCGTGCTTCCTCCCGTCAGCTTGTCGCCCACGATTCTCGAGACCATCCGGGAGTACACCAAGCGCTTGGCCGTTGCGTTGAAGGTCGTCGGTTTGATGAATGTGCAGTACGCCATTCAGCGCGACACCGTGTATGTACTGGAAGTTAATCCGCGCGCGTCGCGCACCGTGCCGTTCGTAAGCAAAGCGACTGGCGTGCCACTTGCGAAAGTGGCTGCGCGTTTGATGGCGGGCAAAAAACTCTCCACCATGAAGCTGCCGCTGGTCCATCACCATGGCGTATCGGAAATTGCCGTGCACGAATTCTATTCCGTGAAGTCTCCGGTTTTTCCCTTCAACAAGTTCCGCGGCGTGGACACCATTCTCGGACCCGAGATGCGTTCCACCGGCGAAGTCATGGGCATCTCGACCTCGTATGGTCTGGCGTTTGCCAAGGCGCAGCTTGCCGCGGGACAACGTTTGCCGCGTAAAGGCACAGTTTTTCTCAGCGTGAATGACCGCGATAAAAAGCACGTCGGCCCACTAGGCAAAGAGTTGCACTCTCTTGGTTTTAAACTACTCGCGACGCGCGGAACTGCCGTTGCTCTGCATGCTGCCGGAATCGAAGCGGAAGAAGTGTTCAAGGTAAACGAGGGCCGCCCGAACATCGTGGACCTGGTGAAGACCGCCAAGATCGATCTGATCATTAACACTCCGCTTGGCAGGGAATCTTTCTACGACGAGAAATCCATTCGCCGCGCGGCTATTCGCTATAACATTCCGTGCATCACCACTCTCGCGGCGGCCAACGCAGCGGCGCGCGGAATTCGCGCACTGCTTGAACAGAGTACGGAAGTCGCCGCGTTGCAGGATTTACATCGAGGGAAACTCGCTGCGTCGAGCAGTTCGCCCTCCGGAGATTAGCTTTGGACCTCGCAGGAATTTTCCCCGCTCTCACCACGCCGTTCGCTCCAGATGGCAGCGTTTCGCCCGGGGACATGCAGCACAACATCCGCCTCTACAATAAGACGGCGCTAAAAGGATATGTGGCGATTGGCTCAACCGGCGAATCCGTGTTGCTGCAGCCAAAAGAAATGGATGCCATTCTCGACGCGGTCAAGGAAGCGGCTGCGCCCGGCAGAAAACTCATCGCCGGAACGGGAGCCGAGTCCACCGCGGAAACCATTGAACGTACCAAGCGCGCCGCCGCTCTCGGTTACGACGTCGCGTTGGTGAAAACTCCGTACTATTACAAGCCGTCCTACAACGCGGAAGCGCTCATCGCTCATTACCGCCGCGTGGCCGACCAATCACCAATTCCGATTTTGCTTTATTCTGTTCCGATATTTACAGGCCTGGCGCTGGAAGCGCCCGAAGTGATTGCGCTCGCCCAACATCCCAATATCATCGGCATCAAAGACAGCTCCGGAAATATCCAGCGTATATCCGAAATGCTCGCCGAGGTGCCCAAGCAATTTCTGGTCCTGGTAGGCAATGCGCCCACGGTTTATCCATCGCTGGCGGTAGGCGCGTGTGGCGGAATCCTCGCTTTGGCCAGCGCGCTGCCGGAAAAATGCGCCATGCTTTACCAGTTATTCCGGGACGGAAAACTTTCCGCCGCGCGTGAATTACAAATGGTATTGCTGCGTGCTTCAAAGCGGATTGTGTCTGAAATGGGCATTGCGGGCGTCAAGTACGCCATGGACCAGCGCGGCTATCGCGGCGGAAATCCCCGGTTGCCGCTCCCGCCGCTCTCGAGCGAGCAAAAATCC
>CAXMLS010000273.1:0-2156 GCA_964194235.1 uncultured bacterium
GATGTGTATAAGAGACAGGTGTTGGCTTACCGGCGGGTTGGACGGATACGGATATTGGCAAACCAGGATGCACGGGAAGCGCGAGTTTCACTACGGGTGCATTCAAGGTGAATGGCGGAGGAGCCGATATCTGGGGCAGCTCGGACAGTTTCAATTATCTCTCCGAGTTCGTGAGCGGCGCCGTGATACTCACCGCTCGGGTTGCCGCGCAGCAAAACACGGACGCATGGGCTAAGGCCGGAGTGATGATCCGAGAGACTACAGCGCCGAATTCGGCCTACGCGTTGCTGACCATCACGCCGGCGAATGGCGTTTCCATGCAATACCGCCCTTCGACTGGGGCGAGCGCCATAGACCTCATCAAAGTGGCTGGACCTATTGCACCATACTGGGTCCGGCTTGCACGCTCTGGAAACACCTTCACAGGATTCGGTTCTCCAGATGGGGTGAGTTGGACGCAATTGGGAACCATTAATTTCTCCATAGTAAGCGGACTCACTGGAGGCTTGGCAGTGACCGCGCATAACAACTCCGTATTAAATGCGTCTGTGTTTGACAATGTAAATATTTCTGCAGCCCCGGTAACAACGCCCACATTTAGTCCGGCAGCGGGGACGTATCTCGGAACCCAAACTGTCTGAGCGATGCGACCTCTGGCGCCACTATTTTCTACACGTTCGATGGCACCCAGCCGGGAACCTCGGCGGCAGGCTCGACGCTGCAATACAGCGGGCCGCTAACGGTGACTTCCACAAGGACCATCAAGGCTCTGGCCACGGCGGTGGGGCAACCGGCGAGCGCCACGGCAAGCGCGACGTACACCATTCAGTCGCAAGCGGCGACGCCCTCATTTTCCCCGACCGGTGGTACTTATACTTCCGCGCAATCGGTCAACATTTCAACGACCACACCAAGCTCAACTATTTACTACACCACGGATGGAACGATGCCAACCCACGCATCCGCTGTGTACATTGGACCGCTAACCGTGAGCGTCAGCGAGACGTTGAAAGCCATCGCTACGGCAACCGGCTTCTTGGACAGCAACGTAACTGCCGCGATATACACGATCAGCTCACCGGGAACGGTAGCAACGCCCACATTTAGCCCGCCAGCGGGAACCTATGTGGGAACGCAGACGGTGACGCTGAGCGATGCGACATCCGGTGGGACCATTTTCTATACCCTCGATGGAACGCAGCCGGGAATCGCGGCAGGCGGCTCGACGCTGCCGTACAGTGGGCCCCTGACTGTGACTTCCACCAAGACCATTAAAGCCCTGGCCACGGCGACCGGCCAAACAACGAGTGCCACGGCCAGCGCGACGTACACCATCAACTCGAGTGGAGGGACCGGCACTGTTAGCTTCGCCAGCGGGTTCAGCACGAATTCGCTGGTGTTGAACGGCAATTCCGCGATAAGCGGTACGAGTTTAGTCCTGACCACCAACAACCCCGCGTTCCAGGCGTCCGGTGCGTGGTTTCCGACACCGGTCAACATACAAGCTTTTACGACGGACTTCAGCTTCAAGGATCCAGCGGGAACGCCGACCGCGGATGGTCTTACGTTTACGTTGCAAGGCAATTCCACGACAGCGCTCGGAGGGTCTGGCGGAAACCTGGGATATGGCGGACTAGGGAAGAGCCTCGCAGTGAAGTTCGACTTGTTCAGCAACGCCGGAGAAGGAGTGGACTCAACAGGGCTATATCTAAACGGTGCTTCGCCCACGACTCCGGCAGTGGATATGACCGGCTCGGGGATCGATCTGCACAGCGGTGACGTATTCAACGTGCATATGAACTATGACGGAACGAACCTGACTATGACCATTACGGATGCGACGACAAAAGCTACGTTCTCGAAATCCTGGGTGGTAGACATTCCAGGAACGGTTGGTGCAACCACGGCATACGCAGGCTTCACAGGATCAACGGAGGCGACCACAGCGATACAGCAAATCTTGAACTGGACAATGACCAGCATCACTCCCACAAAAGCGACCGTTCAATACGAAACCGAATCTGCCACCGTGTTCAACGCAAGCAAAAGCTCCGGCCCAACCTATCGCGTATTTGCATGGCCCGGTTTCACCGATGGCCAGGGCACCACACTCGACGGCACTGCCGCCGGGCAATCGGTCAGCATCACTCTTAACG
>CAXMLS010000274.1:0-12280 GCA_964194235.1 uncultured bacterium
TCCTTAGGGTTTGTTTCGTCGTCGGGTAAATGCACGGCCAGCAAGCAGTTACGGGGAAAGCGCGGGTAGTTATCGCCTTACAGTTGTGGAACTATCCGCTTCGCGAGTCTCAGCTTGAGAACCATTCTCAGCCTCTCGCATCTCGGTTGCCAGCGATGAGAATCGCAGCATGATTTCATTGATCCGCATAGCCATGCTGTGCATGGTTTTAATCTGCGCCAGAGACTGCGAAGACAGTTGCCCGGGTTCCAGCAACAACAATTCCGCGTTGCCCAGCATGGAGGTTAGCGCATTGTTCATGCTGTGTTTCATGTCCGTCATGTAGCGGCCCAGTGTTGCCAGACGCTGATTTCTGGCGGCTTCGCGTTCCACGCGTTTTGCCAGGTTCACGGCTTCCAGCCGGCGGAGCGATTCGCCAGCTACCAAAAGTAGTGTGTTGGACCAGTCTTCACGCAGACAAACGTGCAAAAAACGCGGGTACCGCGCTCGCAGGTCTTCGGCCTCAGAGGATTCCACACGCAGGCACAGAATCACGGGCTGCTGGGGGTCGAGCGAGCGGAGCATCCCTTGTAATTTGCCGCCACTGATGGGTCCCACAACAATCAGATCGTGCGCCGCGGCATCGTAATTCGGCCACGACTTGCTGTTCAGCACGGTGATGTCCGGAAATTTGCGTTGCGCCTGCCACGAACCGGACAAGGCTGTGGCGAAGTCAGTTTCATCCGTAAGAATCAGTACGCTGGCGTTCGGCAAAGCAGAGCCACTCCCTGAAAGTAGTTGCCCGAAAGTTATCGGGGAAGTCTTAGCGATTTAATTTCTCTCCGCTTCATCCAGAGCGGACAGTAAGCGTTTGGTACTGATGCCCAAATTCACAGCCGCTTCGGTGTCCTTAGCTTGCTTCGCGGCGTCGACATGCTCCTGGAGGCGCGAAACTTCCACGCGGCCGATGGCGAGCGCTTTGTCTAGTGCAAATGTGTTCTTATCTTTACCCATGTTTACCGCAGTCGTTACCATGGCACGAGCCGCTACCGCGCGGCGAAGTCCTTCAGCCGAAGAACCAGTTTCGTTAACAAACGCCGCGACCTCCCACGATGACAACAGGATGCGTGTTCCGCCGATGGTCACGGTGGTCATGGAGCGGCCGGGCAGTGGCGGAGTGGCAATCAATTGCTCCCAGATTTTGTCCACGCACGAATCGAAATCCAACACCTGCGCGGCTTGTGTGTTTTGTGGCGCAAGTTCAAAAGCTTTGTTCAGAGACTTTATTTCCAAAGGCGATTCCGTCTCGTTGTGCCCTGCGTTAGCGGATCCGATCAATAGACGGTCATTGTTGCGGGCTGCTACTTTCGCCAGTGCGTTTTCCATGTCGGTGCGCAAACCAAGCAATTTCTCGAATGCCTGGCTGACGGAGCGCTCGGTATACTCCTTCTGAAACGGCTGTTTCCATTCGTCGGCTAGCTTTCGAATCTTAGTGATGGGTTCAGCGGCGGACAGTCCAGCATGATGGCAATCAATAATTCGAACGTCTGCCGCCTCAATCTGAACAAGCCCGGTACGAATGGCAATCAGATCGGCGTGCATCAATTCGATGAGCGTGCGGCGCATCAGAAAATTGAAGCGGATGAACGCCAGCAATGCGGATGGATCGTAGAACATGTTGCCGGCCGACTCTTTCACCCTTCGGCCCTGGTCGATGAAATTTGTTTTGAGGATTTCCCGGAGGCTGCGAAAGCCGTGCAACGCAGTGATCATGGACTCTAGTGGTTCGCACCACGCGAGCGTTGCCGGTTCGACTTCACCGAGAATCGGCTTCATCACTTCCGCCACATCCGCGAGTTCAATTCGCTTGTGGTAAATCTTCGCCGGGGCGGACAGCGCAAAATATTGCACGAGGAGGAAGTCGATTTTGTCCCGGTCGAACTGGGTTTTTACGCGCTTACGCAAATGCCTTTCAATGAGCGACTGCAGGCTGCTTTCGCTTGTGTTCAACGTTGTCATCTGCAGCAAATGGCGCAATTGATAAACGATAACGCGTTTATCCATGGTGTCTAGCCAGAGCTGCACTTCGCCGAATAGATCCTCATCAGGGCTCTCGGGAAGATTTCTCTGGGAGAACGGAATAGAAATGCCGAGCTGCTTTGCCAGCGCCAGGTAAATGGGGAAAACGGATCGCGCTTCCGCCCACTGCAATTGGCGCGTGCTCTCGGTCGACGCGTGCGGCATCAAACTCAGCGGGGTCATCAGTTTGTTCATGGCTGCATCATCCAATTGCACGGCCCGCGCAGGAACTTAACCGCTATTGCTTTACGACCATCGTGATACTGCACGGCAACCACGACGGCATCCGTCGTGTAACCTTTTCGGCTGCCCTCCAGGCGAACCCGGTCATCGAATTCGAGGGGCAAGCCGGTAAGAAAAATCGCATGGTGCAGCGCGGCATATTTTAGAACCACGGCCTCTCGCAATCGCGTGCTTCCTCCACGCAGCGCCGTAACTTGTACCGGGATTCGAACGCTCTGTACTCCGGGGAAAAAGCCGGCCAACCGCTCGGCGCAACTTTCTTGAACCGTTTCGATCGCGCTTTCTTCAAACTGTCTCACGTGTCCTCACGAGCATTTGTTCGGCAAAACTGGTTGCCGGCGGAGACGGCTAGGCATGCGTCAACGCAGGACAGAAGAATCCCAACGCAAGAGATGCACGCCGGGCACCAAAGAACCGCGTAGGAAGGTTTGCTGGATATTTAAGAATCGAGGATGGTTACGGCTGACCGTCAGCCGATGCGCGGCTCATTCGTCTCAGCATGAAACAAGTTCGTCTCACGGTCGCGTGCCTGTCTGCCCGAAGTACTACGGCGCGATTACTGGGACACCGTCTCGTGCTCCGATTCGCCGACCGCCGCACCGGCCTTAACCGCAATGTTGTAACGCTTCAGTTTTCGATAGAGCGTTGCGCGACTGATGCCCAGCATCTTTCCCGCAAGCGCTTTGTCTCCGTTGGCCTGCTCAAACACGCGCAGAATCGTCATGCGCTCCATTTCCGCAAGCGCGGTGGTGGAAAGGGAAGCCGCATCGTGCGTTAAAGCAGTGGTGGAATCCGGATACTCACTCCGAATCGCCGGCGGCAGGTCGGCCACATCGATGAGCCGCCCGTCGCCCAGCGTGACGGCGCGCGCCACGCAATTTTCGAGTTCGCGCACATTGCCCGGCCAATCGTAGTGCAGCAGGCCTTTCATGGCGGCTGCCGTAACCTGAATGTTGGCGCCTTGCGCGTAACGATCCAAAAAGTGGTGCACCAACATCGGAATGTCCGAGCGGCGTTCCCGCAGCGGCGGAATATGCACGGTCACCACGTTGAGGCGAAAATACAGGTCCTTGCGAAATGTGCCCGCGCGATAGGCCGATTCCAAATCGCGATTAGTGGCCGCAATCACGCGCACGTCCACATTCACTTTTTCGTTGCTACCCACCGGCCGGACTTCCTTTTCTTGCAGCACGCGCAACAGCTTGGCCTGCATCTCGAGAGGCAGTTCGCCAATTTCATCCAGAAAAATTGTGCCGCCGTTAGCCGCCTGGAACAGGCCAGCCTTGGTTTTCATCGCGCCAGTGAAAGCGCCTTTTTCGTAGCCAAAAAGCTCGCTTTCCATTAACGTGGGCACCAAAGAACCGCAATCCACCGCTACGAACGCCGTTTGCGCCAGTGCGCCGCGAAAATGAATTGCACGCGCGACCAATTCCTTTCCAGTGCCGCTTTCTCCCGATACCAGCACTGGCGTACGCGTATCCTTCAAGCGCGAAATCATGCGCAGGACATCCTGAATGTTCGCAGACGTTCCGATGATTCCATCGAGATTTTCTTCCACGTCAACGCGGCCGCGCAAAAATTCGTTCTCGGTAACCAGTCGCACTTTCTCTGCCATGCGTTGTAAAAGCATGCGCATTTTTTCCACGCGAAAAGGCTTTTCGATGTAGTCGTAGGCGCCCATTTTCATGGCGTCGACGGCGGACTCGATGGACCCGTGGCCGGTCATGATTGCCACTTCCGTGCGCGGTAGCATGACTTTGGTTTGTTTCAGCAAAGCGACACCGGATTGCGTCGGCAATTTCAAATCCGTCAGCACCAGATCGGGACTGTCCGATTCGAGGCGCGCTAACGCCGCTTCGGCACTCTCCGCTTCCGTGCAGACGAAACCCAGGGCGGTGCCGATGGTCATGCATAGCCGCCGGATGCTTTGCTCATCATCCACAACTAATAATCGTGTTTTCAGTTCGTCGCTCATGGTTTCCCGAAGGTTTTCTCCACAACTGATATCAATTGCTGAACGCGAAAAGGTTTCTCGATACAAGGCGTTCCACTTTGCGCCAGGAGTGTTTGCGTCTCGCTGTTGGCGGTATCTCCGCTGATCAAAATAATCCGCGTGCGGAGTTCCGGCTTGTTTTTCTGAATCCACGCGTGCACTTCCGCTCCGTTGACGCTTCCGGGCATGCGAATATCCGAAATGACCCCGGCATACCGCCCGTCGGACAAGCGTTTTAATCCCTCGGCACCGGACCCAGCGTTGACCACCGAATATCCCCTGCGCTCCAGAGCTGCGCACAGAAATGCGATCACCGATGGCTCATCCTCGATGAGCAAGATTGGTCCGCCGGTCCACAAGGTCGATTGCAACGTCATCGACCGGCCTCTTTTGCCGCAACGGAGGTCGAGTCGGATTCCGTTTCCACTACCGGGATGCGCACCAGAAACGTGCTGCCTGCGCCGCCTTCGTTGTTCCAGCACTGAATTTCGCCGCCGTGAGCGCGCACAATTCCGTAACAGATACTCAAACCAAGCCCGGTCCCCTTGCCGACATGTTTAGTGGTATAAAACGGATCGAAAATTCTCTCCGGATCGGCGATCCCAGTACCGTTATCGCTGACAGAAATTTCGATGGAATCGCCCCGGGAAACGGTGCGAATGAGAATGCGCCCGCGTTGGCCCGATTCCTGCACCGCATCGTACGCGTTATTCAAAATGTTTAGAAAAACTTGCTGGAGTTGTTGCGAGTCGCCCATAGCCGGCGCCAGCGCTTCATCGAACTCTTCCAGCACTTCCACACCGTGGCTGGCAAAATCGTAGCTGCGCAATTTTATGGTCTGTCGCAGGACCGTATTAACGCGCACCAGTTCGCGCTGCACCGGGCGTTGGCGCGCAAAACTCAGCAAGTCCTGCACGATATCCTTGGTGCGCTGCGTTTCCTGCAAAATAATCTGCAAATCCCCACGTGCGGAAGCCGGAATGTCCGGATTTTCCAGCAGCAAATCCGTAAATCCCAGAATCGCGGCCAGAGGATTATTCACTTCATGCGCGACCCCGGAAACCAGTCTTCCAATGCTGGCCATTTTTTCGCTGTGCGAGAGTTTGGCCTGCAGCAGTACAGCGTCGGTAATATCCGTCATAACGACGACAACGCTGTTGACGGCATTCGATTCGTCTCGCATGGGACTGAGACTGATCGAGAAATGTCCCATCGAACCTTCGCTGCGGCGTACACGCAACTCGATATTTTCCACCTGCTGCCCGTGGGCCGTGGTGTCGAGAGCGTCTTCAAAATCCGGCCGGTGGCTCGCCTCAATCCAATCCACCAGGCGATGGCCAATCAGGTCGCTTTCCTGATATCCCATGTCATAGCAACGGCGGTTGGCGTAGCTGATGAGTCCAGCGGTGTCCAGCACCAGGATCATGCTCTGCGTGGTATTCAGGATTTTCTGATTGAAGTCGCGCTCGCGCTGTAATTGCGACTGAAACGTTCTCTGCTCGGTGACGTCCAGCATCAATCCACGAATCTGCGCAATGTTTCCCTGTGCGTCCCGCACTGCGGTGATGTTCTGCAGGGTGTGCAACAACGTTCCGTCTTTACGGCGCAGTGTCTCTTCGTAATTTCGCAAAACGCCGTATTCTGCGAGCTTGCCGAGAAATCTTTCGCGCGCGGCGGGAGCCGGATACAGATGCGGCCCAACGTCTGCGCGAAGTAGCTCGTCACGCGAACCATAACCAAGCATGCGCACCATCGCGTCATTCACATCCAGGAATCGGCCGTCTGGCGTGGCGAAGAAAAGCCCTTCTTGGATGCTGTCGAAAAGCTCGCGATACCGACGCTCCGCTTCGCGCCGATCGGTAATATCTTTGAGTACGTGAATCGTCCGCATCTCGTCATCGGCACTTCCGGGGGCAATTCCGGGCGTGCGTGACGTGGAGACAAGAAATATCCGGTCGCTCGAAGCGGCAACGTACTCCTCGCGCGTCTGCTGCGTGTCGCGGCAAAACGGACAGGGAAGATCGCTGCCGGTCTCGGCAATATGTCGCAGGCTGGCCATCGCTTCGCCAACCAGCGCGACTGGTGGCACGCCGAGATGCGAAGCTAGGGAGCGATTGGTGCGAAGGATTTTCCACCCGCGATCATGGACCACGATGTAATCGCTGATTGCGTCGATATCTTCCACCCACTGGCGTTTCGATCGCTCCAGTTGCGAAAATCGCCGCACATTTTCAAGTGACAAAGCTGCATGACTCGCGAGCGCCTGCATCAGCCGTTTCTCACCGGCGCTGGACGGAACATGCTGATGAAGCAGGCACAGGGTGCCCAATCGTTCGCCATCGCTGGCTGCAATGGGTACGAAGACCGCTGTTGGTGGGATGGTTTCGCCAGCCGCAGGAAGCATCATTTCTGCGGGCAATTGTCGAAATTCCACGCCTTTACCATTTCTACTTTTGCGCGCCGCAGCAAGCAACCAGACATTCGCTTCTTTTGAAAAAACCAGTTGAGTATGCGGGGTCTCGTAGAAGTCGGATTCACGTCCGCGAAAAACCAGCACGCCGCCCCACGCGGCATTCAGTATCCGCACGGAGCGCTCGGCGAAGCGATGTAGAAAGTCAGGAAGGTGGCGCGAGTGCGCGGCGTCGACGGCAAGTTCCATCAACTCGTCCGCAAGTCGAATAGATGGCATAACGACTTCAGGCTTGCCCGTCGGCCCCGTCGATCGATGCAATAGTTTTGTTTTCGTTCGACGCATGGTGGTCTGGGGAGTGCGAGCGTCTCAACTTGACGACCCCCAAGGACTACCACCCTAGCGGGGTGTCTCAATGTGAGTCAACCACTCAGGCGTAACGTGTTGCTAGAACGTTTACCCGCCAAGTTGAATGGGCGCTGAAGGCGTCTCAGGCTGAGAACTTCCACGCGTGTTCCCCTGCCAATGAGACGATTTTCTCCCGCGACGAATTCCACGCAACTTCCCCCCCGCGAAATAACTGCACGGTTCTCTGTCACTTGAGAGCTCTTCGACACAAGAATCTGAAATTCTACGAGCCTCTTCGCCATGGCATCGCACGTGCCTTCTCTCATCAAGGTTATCTCCGATGGGCCAGGAGGAATGTGCTCGATGAGATTCGGTTCATTTAAAAAAGCAATGTTCGCGGCTGCCGCGGTCACTCTTATGACTGGGGCTGGAATGCTGGCTCAAACGGGCACGACGGACGAGGGCAAGCGAAAGATTAAGACAAAGGTCACTCCCCTATATCCGGAGCTCGCACGTCGAATGAGCGTTGCAGGCAAAGTCAAAATCGAAGTTGTGATTACGCCCGATGGTCGGGTGAAAAGTACGCGGGTCGTTGGTGGGCACCCGCTGCTGGTGCAGGCCTGTCAGGACGCGGTAAGGGAATGGAAATTTGTTCCGACGTCCGAAGAAAGCACCCAAACAGTTGAATTTGAATTTCACGGCTTAGGAAATTAGCGGCTTTGTGGGCAACGGTGAAGTGGCGCAAGACCGCATGAGGCACGCGGCTTGGCCAGTGAGTGGAGGCGTTCGGCAATGAAGATCGGCAAAAAACTATACGTCGGATTCGGATCGGTTCTGATCATTCTCGTTTTGCTATTCATCGTGAACATGTTTGCCGGCGTGCGCGAACGCTCAGCACGTGTCGATGCCTCGATGGCGCTGCAAAGTGTGCGCACGATCGAAGCGGTGCGCTACCAGATCATGCTGAATCGCCTGAACCTGAATAATTACCTATTGAGCGGCGACCCTCGTGAGGAGGAAAAAGTTACCAAGGGCTTGGCGGATATTGCCGAGGCTATAAAGCATGGTGAATCGCAGGCGGTCGCAGACAATCTAAAAACCGCGTTGGTACAAGTGAAAATCACGGAAGCCAGTTGGGCGGAAAATTTTGCGAAACCACTTCTCGCCAAGCGCCATCAGGTCGATTCTGGCGACGCTACCGTGTCGGACCAGCAAATTTTCTATCTTCAGAAAGACCCAAGCTCATGGCTTACCAAGTCGTCGGTAGTTCTGGACCGAACCACGCAGGACATCGGCAATTCCCTGGACGAAACGTCGAAGTCCGCGGCACGTGCCAGCATAGCCAGCACTACCGTCACGACCGGTGGAACGTTGTTCGCGATGTTGCTGGGTTTGCTGGTTGCGTACTACACCGCGAAGTCCATCACCGAACCCCTGACACATCTGATCACCGTCGCGCGTGAAATCGCCGACTCTGGGGACCTGAACCAGAACATAGACATTCATCGCAACGACGAAATCGGTGCGCTGGCCACTACCTTCAACAACATGGTCGCTTATCTCAAAGAAATGGCCGCGGTATCCATGGCCGTTGCCGAGGGCGATTTGACGATCGAGGTTGCTCCGCGTTCCAAGCGCGACACTCTGGGCAATGCCTTCGTACGAATGTCGCACGGCCTTCAGGAACTGGTTCGCACCACGCGTGACTCCGCCGGGCAGGTTTCTGCCGGCTCCAATCAAGTTGCCAGTGCCGCAGCTGAATCCGCGAAGGTCAGCGTGCAAGCCTCCTCCGCGATTGAAGAAGTCACCAGCACCATGCATGAAATGAGCATCAACGTTCAGAACGTAGTGAAAAACACGCAGGTGCAGGCGTCCAGCGTTGCGGAAACTTCCGCATCGATCGATCAGATGGTTACCTCGATCCAGCGCGTGGCCGATACCGCCAAGGTGCTTCTGGATATTGCCAATCGTTCACGCGAGGAAGTGGTCACCGGAATTCAAACGATGGAGAAGGCCACCGACGGCCTGAATCGCACCAACCACGCGATCCAGTCTTCCGCGGAAATCATCAATGTGCTGGGTCATCGCGCAGATGACATCGGAAAAATCATTGAAGTCATCGACGATCTTGCCGAACAAACCAATTTGCTGGCGTTAAACGCGGCCATTGAAGCGGCGCGCGCCGGCGAACACGGCCTCGGTTTTGCGGTTGTTGCCGACGAAGTCCGTAAACTGGCCGAAAAATCCACACAGTCCACCAAGGAAATTGCCGACCTGATTCAGAGTATCCAACGGGAAGCGCGTCAAGCGGTCGAAAACATGGAGCGCAGCACGCGCATCGTCGAAGAGGGACTTAGCCTCGGCAATGACCTGGGCGCCGCGCTGCACAAGATATCCAACGTGGTCACCGAAGTGTATAAATTCTCGCAGGAGATAGGCGCTGCGACCAACGAGCAATCCGTCGGTTCGTCGCAGATCGCCAAGGCCACCAGTCGCCTCACCGAAATCACCCAGGAAATTAATTCCGCCGTCGAAGAGCAAGCTTCCGGAGCGCAAGCAGTGGTTCGCGCCATGGACAAGATGCGCGAACTAGTTCAGCAGTCCGCATCCAGTTCCACCGAACTCTCCGCGGCAGCCGAGCAGATGCTCAAACTTTCGCGCAACCTGCTGGACAGCATGGATCGCTTCGCACTCGACCGTTCGGTGCACGCTCGTCCACGCAAACCGGAATCACCGGCAACGCGGCGCTCCGCGGAACCACCGCAATCCGATGAGTTCGAATACGCCGAACTCGTGCGGCGCTGAAGGCCGGAGACCCTGGGATGGAAAAAGACTTACAGGTTGTAGGTTTCCGCATCGGCAGCGAAACGTACGGGGTGCGTATATCCGCGGTCCGCGAAATTGTGCGTGTTCCGGAGATCACCGCGATTCCAAGCGCGCCGGACATCATTGAAGGCGTGATCAATCTACGCGGGAAAATTATTCCGGTCATGGATCTGCGCAAGCGTTTTGGCCAGTTATACACGCACGCAGATAAAAAGAACCGCATTCTCGTCGTGGAAATCGACAATAAACTTTTGGGCTTGATCGTCAACGCCGCATCGGAAGTATTGAAGATTCCTCCCGCCGACATCGAGCCGCCCGGAACGGTTTTTGCCGAAGGCGAATCCGGTTACGTTACCGGCGTCGGGAAACTGAAAAATCGGCTGATCATTCTTTTGGACATCGCCAAGCTTTTGCACCAGCCGGATCTTAGAGGTCTTGAGGACGCTGCGGAACTACTCGCCACATCGAAATAGCTTCGAAACGGTGAGCATTACGGAAAGGCTGCGCAATCCGACATGGGAACGATTACCGCACAGGTCCAACTGACGGAAGCCGAGCTGAAACTTTTGCAGACGCTCGTCTATCAGGAATGCGGCATGTTTTTTGACGAGCGCCGGTCGCACTTTTTAAAAGACCGTTTGCAGCGGCGGCTGAAGGTCTGCCAGCTGGATTCTTTTTACGCCTACTATCGCCTGCTCACCAGCCGCGAAGGCCGTCCAGAGCTGGCGTTGCTCCTCGAGAATCTTACCGTTAACGAAACCAGCTTCTTCCGCAATCGCCCGCAACTGGATCTTCTGCAGAAATCGGTCCTGGAAGAAATCCTTTGCCGCAAACAGGAGCGCCGCGATTTCCACCTGCGTGTGTGGAGCGCCGGCTGCTCGGCTGGGCAGGAGCCGTATTCCGTAGCGATTCTGATCAGCGATGCTTTGGCCTACTACTACCTGAGAAATCCGCTGCCTTTTGAAATGCCTTCCCCGAAGCCGCTTATACCGCCGCCGTGGAAACTGGGAATCGTCGCCTCGGATATCAGCTACGCAAGCTTGCGCACCGGCCAGGAAGGGCTTTATACCGACGTACAGATGGAGCCGGTGGATTACACCTGCCGCCTGCGTTATTTTGAGAAAATTGCCGGCAAATACTCAGTCAGGAAGCAATTAAAGGAACTGGTACAGTTCGACTTTCACAATTTGAAAACCGAGTTTCTGCCTCGCCGCAACGACATTATTCTCTGCCGCAACGTGATGATCTACTTTGATGAAGCCGAGCAGAAACGCCTCATCGATAAGTTCTGGCATTGCCTGAACCCAGGCGGGTATCTGTTCGTCGGACACGCCGAAAGTCTCTTCGGACTTACGCAGAAATTTAAAATGGTGCACGAGAATAACGGCACCGCGTATCAGCGACTGGAGGCCCGCACATGAGTCACGCGCCCGAAGAACGGGGAGCTGAGCTGCGTGCGCTATTTTTTGAAAGCGCCAACGAATTGCTGCAATCGCTCAATGAAGGCGGATTGCAGTTGGAAACAAGCGCCGGCGACGAAGAAGTAATGCGCTCGGTTCGCCGGGCCATCCACACTTTGAAGGGCGACGCGGCGGCTTGCGGCTATTCCCGACTTAGCGAACTGGCCCACGAACTGGAAGATGTACTGACGCCGCAGGTTCTTGAGGCGCGCGGCGGTCGCATCGCGGAGATTGTGCTTGCCGCGGCGGACACTTTCGGAGGCATGCTTTCCGCATATGAGCGCGGTATAGAGCCCACCCCTGATACCCGATTACAGACCATGATTCACGCGTTGCTGGAAGCGCCGGCGCCGTCGACACAAAAAGTCGAGCTAAGTAAAGCATCCTCACAGGTAGCGTCTCAGTTTGGCTGGACCGAGTACGAACAGCTCATGATCTCCGAGGCCGTGCACCGCGGCGAGTCCGTTTACAATGTCGCGCTTTATGTCGATCCTAAAAGTCTGATGCGCGCGGCGGCGTTTCAACTCATTCGCAATGTTCTTCATGGCTGCGGAACGGTGATCAGTCTGCGGCCCGAAGACAACATCGCGGCAGCCAGCGTGGAAGTCGTCGAAGCAGCGGTGGCCACGCATTTAAGTGAAGATGCGATGAGGCAGCGTTGCCGGATTCCTTCCATCGTTTCCGATCTCAGGGTGGAACGCGCCGCAACTTCTGGAACCGTTGAACACAAATTGCTCGGCGATCTTCTTGAAGTGCAAGCGCAACGGGCCAGTGCGGAGTACGCGGAAAATAGTGCGGCAGCAAGTGCAAACGTTGTCAGCACCGCGGCAGTTGCGGTGTCGGAAACATCTCTTCGCGTGGACGCGGCACGCATTGACGCGGTGATGAATCTTGTCGGCGAGCTGATCATCGGAAGATCTATGTCTGTCTCTTATACACATC
>CAXMLS010000275.1:0-2148 GCA_964194235.1 uncultured bacterium
CACGCCGAGCATCGCAATGGTCATCCACACCGCGCTGTCATTTGAAAACCGCGACGCCAGCCACACCGCCGCCGCACCTTTGGCGGTGTCCAGCAGCAAAGTGACAACACCCGCAACCGGTCCGGCAACACGCGCGACATTCGTGGCGCCAATATTTCCGCTGCCCGAGGTTCGAACGTCGACACGCCCAAATACCCTGGCCATCAGCAAGCCCCAAGGAATGGAGCCCAAAAGATAGGCTGTCGTCGCCACGCCCAGCAATGTGATGGGGATTCCGAACATAGCAGCCTAGGTTTGTGCAGCCATCGCGAATCGAAACGATTCTATTTTGGAGTAAATCGCGCCCGCTGGATCGGTCTTACTTTCGATAAGTTGAAATTCATCCGTGCGCATTAAACCGAAATCGCGGGCTTCATTATTAACAACTTTCTTGTCGATCATGGCGCGAAGTTCCGGCAATACGCCTGGATCTTTGAAGCGCGCAAGGGTAACGTGCGGCGAGAACGTGCGCGTTTCTCTGGCTATACCCAGAGATCCCAGGCACTGATCCACCTGGCGCGCCAGCGCTTCTAAAGATGCGCAAGGCGCAGCTGCAGCCCAAAAAACTCCCCCGCCTTTGCCGCCGCCCACAAACCCCAGTCCTCGTAAGTGTATTTCCACAGAACTATCCGTGCGCACACTGCGCAGGGCTGCAATTATTGCTTCGACCTTTTCCATGGAAACGGCGCCAATAAAATTAAGCGTAATGTGAAAATTCTCCGGCCGCACCCATCGCCATCGTGCGGAGGTGTGGCGAAATTCTCTTTCAATCACCGCGAGTCTCTGTCGCACCGCGTCCGAAATTTCCAGCGCGACAAATAATCGAATGCGGCCCGCCGTTTCAGGCCCGCTTACCACGCCGTGCCGCCGTTTCTCCGCCGTTATACAGAAAATGCAGCCGCACCATGTCCAGCGCCATCTGCGAAGCCTGCCAGCGAATCGATTCGCGATCACCGGGCAATGTCGCTCCACGCTCCTTGACTCCGCCGTGGTGCGCCAGCGCAATGTGCACGGTGCCGACAGGTTTTTCTTCGCTGCCGCCGCCCGGTCCCGCAATTCCGGTGATGCCCACTCCCAGCGCGCTTCCCACACGCCGTCGAATACCGTCCGCCAGCGCAATCGCCACTTCGGCGCTCACCGCGCCCTTCGCTTGAATCAATTCCGGCGGCACGTCCGCCCATGCGGTCTTGAGTTCGTTGCTGTAACACACTACGCCGCCGAGAAAATAGCTGGAGCTGCCGGAAAGACTCGTCAGTCGTTGCGCCAGAAGCCCGCCGGTGCAGCTCTCCGCCGAAGCGATGGTCGCATTATTCAGCGCCAGTTCACGCGCGACCACTTCGTGCAGACCCTGGCCTCCGCGTGAAAAAATGCGATCGGTCAGGGCGATGTCGAAGCTTTGTACGATTTCATCCAGCGTTTTGTTGGCTTGCGCCGCGTCATCGCTCCACAAGCGCAGATGCACCTGAATTTCGCCCGGCGACGCGAGCACGGTGGTATTCACGTTGCTGTAGCGCTTATAAATCGGCGCTATCAGCTGCTCCACGTGCGACTCGCCCAGTCCCGTGGTGCGCACTTCGCGGTGAAACAGCCGCACTCCCGAAACGCGGCGCGACAATCGTGGCGCAATGGCTTCCGCAAAAATTCCGCGCATCTCGCGTGGCGGACCCGGAAGCAGCGCGATCATGCGGTCGCCGTTTTCGATCCACAATCCCGGCGCGGTTCCACGCGGATTATCCAGCGCTTCCGCGCCTTCCGGCACCATGGCCTGCCGTACATTAATTTGCGGCATGGTGCGTCCAAAACTGCGAAAGCGCGCGGCGATGGCATTTACGATTCGCTCGTCGCGGTGGAGTTTACGGCCCAGCAAATCCGCAACAGTTTCCCGAGTTAGATCGTCTTCCGTCGGCCCAAGTCCGCCGCACGATATCACCAGCTGCACGCGCTCCAGTGCCCCTTTGAACGCACCGGTCAAATCTTCGCGGTTATCTCCCACGATAGTTTTGCGCACCACTTCAATGCCGAGTTTGTTCAGCTCCTCGGTAAGAAAAAGCGAATTCGTATCCATGCGGTCCGGAGTAAGCAGCTCAGAACCTGTCTCTTATACACATC
>CAXMLS010000276.1:0-1988 GCA_964194235.1 uncultured bacterium
GATGTGTATAAGAGACAGGATATGATCCGACCAGGAAAATCGCAAAATCGCGGAAATGGCGTGAACGCCGTCTCTCCAGCCGATTTTTTTTCCTTCCTGGTAGGTGCGGCCGGAATAGCGAATGGGCACTTCAAAAATACGCGCTCCGCGTTTTGCAAGCTTGATGGCGAGTTCCGGCTCGATCTCAAAGCCTTTCCCGGTCAGGGGAATACTTTTGAGCAGCGTGGTGCGCACCATTTTGTAGCAGGTTTCCATGTCGCTGAGATTCAAATCCGAAACGACGTTACACAGCAGGGTCAGAAAGCGGTTTCCCAGTTCGTGGCGAAAAAAGAGAACGCGGCGATATTCGCTGGCGAGAAATCGCGATCCAAAGACGGCGTCCGCTTGTTCGGCAATGAAAACCTCCACCATCTTCATCAGGTCTTCGGGGTGATATTCCAGGTCGGCATCGTGAATGACGGTTAGTTCTTCGGATGCGGCGGATAGGGCGGTGTGGATGGCCGCCGCTTTGCCTTTATTTTTTTCGTGGCGGATAAACAACCAGCGCAGTTTTTCACCTGGCGTCTGCGCCAAAGATTCCTTGAAACTGGAAATTACTTCGGCAGTCTGATCCGACGACCCGTCATCGACGACAATAATCTGGACGCGTTCCAGCGCCTGGCAATCCGCCAGGCACAACAGGCGCCCCAAGCTGGTGGCCACCAGATACTCTTCGTTATAAACGGGGACCAAAACCGAAAGTGTAGTGGAAGATTTCATGACAGCTTATTTTCGCCGTTTCCCGGAAGAGAGTTTACGACAAAAGTTCGCTGCCCTGCCGGGCGGCACTGGCCTTCATGGGAGGTTGGAAGTCCTCGACGCGTTTGGCTTGCAGGGAAGAAGTTACGCGATCGATAATTTCGCTTAGAGGCGTCGCGGGCCGAAAACCGGTCAACGCAAAAAGTTTTTCCACCGAGGGCACTCGACGCATCATGTCTTCGAAGCCCGGCTCGTAGGCCTTATCGTAAGGCACGTATTCGATAGCCGAGGCGCTCTTGGTGCGTTCTTTCACCTGGTGCGCCAAATTTTCGATGGTAATCTCTTCAGTGTTGCCCACGTTGGTAACTTCTCCAATGGAGCGGTCCGTATCCATCAAGCGAATGAGCGCTTCCACGGTGTCGCGAACATCGCAGAAGCAGCGTGACTGTTTGCCGGTGCCAAAAATGCTGATGGGAGTATTATCCAGCGCGGATTTCACAAAATTCGGCAGCACCATTCCATAGCGTCCGGTCTGCCGCGGACCAACGGTATTGAAAAGTCGCACCACGATTACCGGAAGCTTTTTCTCTTTCCAATAAGACAAGGCCAGAAATTCGTCCAAGGCCTTGGAGGCCGCATAACTCCAGCGACCTTTGGTGGTCGGTCCAAGAACGAGGTCCGCATCCTCATGAAACGGGACGTTGGTATTCTTGCCGTACACTTCAGAGGTTGAAGCGGTTAAAACCAGCTTCCGCTTGCGACACGCCGCTTCCAAAATCATCTGCGTGCCATTGACGTTCGTTTCAATGGTACGGACCGGGCTTTCCACAATTAATTTCACGCCCACAGCGGCGGCCAGGTGCACGATGATGTCGGCGTCATCGACCAGCTCCGCCACCAACTGGCGGTTGTCGATGCTGTCGAGGTGATATTCCATGCGCGAAGAGGACTTCAGGTGCCGGATGTTCTCAATGCTTCCAGTGGAAAGATTATCGAGCAGTGCGACGTGATCGCCACGATCGATCAATCGCTCCGCAAGATGAGAACCGATAAAGCCGGCGCCGCCAGTAATTAAATAACGCAAAGCGTCTCCTTAGAGTGCCTGAGAGTCGTCGTCACGATCGCGGGACACGCTTTCGGTGACGGGTTCGGATTCTTCTTCGTGCTTATGTTCCATACTTTCCTGCGGGCCGTAGCCTTCAGAATACGGATAGTAACGGTAAGAGTAGTAACTGTCTCTTATACACATC
>CAXMLS010000277.1:0-2758 GCA_964194235.1 uncultured bacterium
ATGTGTATAAGAGACAGGCTTAGCGGAGCGTAAATCTCGCTCACCGCTTTGACGGATTCCACGTTTCCCAGGGATTTTCCCGCTTCCAGCTTGGCGCCCACCTTTGGTAGCTCCACGAATACCACATCGCCAAGTTCATGTTGCGCGTAATCGGTGATTCCGATGGTCCCAACGCCATTTTTTACTTCGACCCACTCGTGTTGCTTGGTGTAGCGGTAACCCGCCGGATACGTCATCGACAATTCCTTTCGATTGCTGGCAAAAAAATCTTCGACGCTGCAACGTTGCAAATTAAACGGGGCTTGTGGCCTGCTGCGGCGTAGCTTTTTTTGCCCGCTTATAAAATGGCGTCGCAACTACTCTGGCTTTCGCCTTCTGATTGCGAATCTCTACATACACCGTCGTGCCAATCGCGGACATCGCCGGTGGAAGATACGCCAACGCAATATTTTTTCCCAGTGTCGGCGACGGGGAACCGCTGGTCACCACGCCCACTGCTTCGCCATCCTCATTCACGCAACGGTATTCATCGCGCGCAATTCCGCGCTCCACCATTTCCAGCCCCACCAAAGTGCGCGTCAATCCCGCAGCTTTCGCGCGCTGCAACTCCGCGCGGCCAACAAAATCTTTTTCCATTTTACAGTAGCGCTCGAGACCCGCTTCCCACACATTGATTCCATCGCTGATCTCGTGCCCGTAGAGGGCCATCTTCGCTTCCAGCCGAAGAGTATTGCGGCACCCAAGTCCGCACGTAACAATCCCGAACTCACGTCCCGCATCCATCACCTTCGACCAAACAGCTTCGCTAGTGCCCACATCCGAAGGTATGTAAATCTCAAAACCATCTTCGCCCGTGTAACCTGTCCGCGCGATTAACGTATTCTTCAATCCGCACACCATGCCGTGCGTGAACCAATAATTTTTGATCTCGCTGAGCTTTGCGTCCGTAAGTTTCTGCAGCACGTCAACCGCGCGCGGCCCCTGGATCGCCAGCTGCGTATACGAATCGCTTAGCTCCTCCACCACGCAATCGAAACTCTTGGTATTTTCCCGCACCCAGTTGATATCTTTTTCTCGCGTCCCGGCATTGATCACCAACAAAAAATCATCATTTTCGAGCCGGTGCACAATCACGTCATCGACAAACGTGCCCGCCGGATAAAGCATCGCCGAATAATGCGCTTGGCCCACGGCCAACGCCGCGGCGTCGTTCATGCTGATGTGCTGCACCGCCGCTAATGCGCCCCCGGCCGCGCGTCCGGTCTTGATCCGGATATCGCCCATGTGGCTCACGTCAAAAACACCCACGCTCGTGCGCACAGCTTTGTGTTCCGCCATGAGTCCGCCGGTTGCCGGATATTCCACCGGCATATCCCAGCCGCCAAAATTCACCATTTTCGCGCCCAAACGGCGATGAACCACATTTAGCGGTGTTTTGCGAAGCTCGGTAATGACAGATGGGTCTACGGGTTCACTCCAATGAGTCGAGGCAAAAAAAGTTTAGCACGCGCTACTTGCAGCGTCAAAATCGCCCAAATTTTAGATAGGAAAGATTTTTCGTATCCACGCATGGAGTCAAACGGCTTTATCTTAAGCCTCGCCAGCTGTTCAGTCCGCCGTGCCGTCGCCGCTCAAATGTTGCCGCGTCATCCATCCTCAGGTACAGTTTCCTCGGAGGCTTCCATGCCCGGTCCAGTCGTCTGCGTCCAGTGCGATAAGACGGAAGAATATTGCTCTTGCGAAAAATATTGCACCATCTGCAAGGGGCAGCTTAGCGTGCACCTCTGCCAGGATGGACTTTATTATTGCCCCGACTGCCGGGAAGCCTGCGACATCGCGCTCGCTGATAATCGTGCCAGCTGACATTCAAACTATTTCGATGCAATTTGACCCCGACGTGCGTTTAGCGGCGGCGGCCGGAGGCGTTGCGCGTTATTTCGCGGACGCCGCTGAATTGGACCATGCGCTGGTGTCGGAGTTGCAGGCGTCGATCGTTGCGGTGTGCAAACAGGAATTTGGACAGTTGAAGGCGGGAAGTGCGCGACTCGAAGTCACCCTCACGCGATTGCCGGACCGCATTGAAATCGTGGTGAAACGCCAGGCC
Organism: uncultured bacterium; assembly: GCA_964194235.1. GTDB lineage: Bacteria > Acidobacteriota > Terriglobia > Acidiferrales > UBA7541 > Acidiferrum. Next base: position 2,105 of record CAXMLS010000277.1, read on the forward strand.
GCGGAAGGTTCGCGCGATTCGGAAAAAACGCCAGCCACCATTGCGGGAATCGATCAGGTACAACAAGAAACCCAGGGCGATTCTGCAATCACGCGTTTGATTAAGTACGTGGGCCAGTCGGCTTCCGGGGCGTAATCGTTAGTGTGGATGCAGGGAAATATTTAGCCGCGCGAATATCCTCGTCAGCTTTTTCTGAACACGCCACGACTCTACATTTTAAATGTGAACGTATTGTTGCGAATGAGCGAAGTCACCTGCGCATCGTCCAACGTCATGGTGAGCACCACGCGGTCGCCCGATGGGGTAACGCGCGCCTGGTCGAGCAGTTGCGCCAGTTCCGGATTGTCTTTTTGCGACTGGTAGCGCTTGTACAAAAATCCCGCCTGAAGCAATTGCGCCAGCGTGTTGGCGTCTTCCGTCGAGCCGCACACCGCCTGGAACTTGCCATCCAGGGACCCGCTCGCTTCCACGCTGATGATCATGTTTTTCATGCGCACCACCAGCTTCGCAGCCTCCGGGAATTGTTGAATTTCCGGAGCTAGTTGCTGCATCGCCAGCCGCGTATACGCCGGATTCAATACCGCCCACACCGTGCCGGTTCCGTTCGCATCGTTAATCAACGGATAGAATTGGTCCTGTCTCTTATACACATCT
>CAXMLS010000278.1:0-15219 GCA_964194235.1 uncultured bacterium
TCTGGGTGTGGAAGGAAGATCCGTCAGAGGCTCCACTGCGTACTTGACCGCGCACCCGGACCGGCTTGTCTAAGCAAGATGGCCGTGGGACGCGTGATTGCAAAATGCGACCTGAAGTACAGGCTATTGCAAACACAAGACTTAGGCTACGCAATGGACAAGTTCGCTGCGGAATGGAATGCTCAAGAATTGTCTATTCGGTACGTATCGGGCCCCCGCAACCATGGGCGCTTAAGAGGAAAGTCCTCTAAGCGCCCTCCTTATTTACAGTTACGAGCTGAGCCGTAATAATTCAGCGACCTGATTTCTGCTGCAGAGTTGTTTCTGTTCTCGATATTGGGAACAACTGGAACGGCGACCCATCCTTGTTGCAAAACACGAAATCATCCGGTCCGATGCGAAGAATTCACACGGTTATGGCTGAGAGTTTCGCCCAGGGCACTCCCCATCAGGAAGATAGATTGTAGGGGCGCGGAGATCGAAGTTGCATCCGTACTTTCTAATCCTTCACAGAAGACGGCATAGCGCGGCTACCTATCCCAATTGAAGGTTTGGAGCCGCAATACGCATAGCTGCATAGCTATAGTTTATTTCTGTGAATTTAATACGCGAATACTGCTGGATGGGTGAGTTCAGTCCTCGACGTGAGTGACAATGTGAACATCCACTTCCGGCGATTCCCGGACAAAACGGTGAGCGGGAGAAAGGTAGACGTATTTTTTCCAGCCCTTTTCTACGGAGCGCCCAAAAATTACCTGGGTTATATGTTTTTCTCTGACGAATTGACCGACTTCGTCTGCAACACTTCGCCCCTTCAAATGTTCTATTTTTGCTCCTAAATTTTCCGCGAATTGAAGATTGGCCTGCATGGATTTCGTGCTTGCATCGTTTTTGTCTCTCCCGGTATCCACGTGAACCACAAATAGTTCGGCATCCAAGCGTCGAGCCATGCGCGCGGCGCGGGCGATGAGGTATTGAGCAGTAGGATTCGCTTTAACGCACACCGCAATACGCTCGCGAACAGCCCAGTTTTTCTGGATATCTTTGGCGCTCATGTAGGATTCGAGGCTGCGATCGACCTGCTCAGCCATTTGGCGTAACGCCAGTTCGCGTAGCGCTATCAAATTGCCGCGCCTGAAGAAATTTTCCAGCGCTTGCTCAACCTTTTCGGTTACATAGACGTCCCCGCGCCGCATGCGGTTCTGTAACGCTTCAGGCGTCAAATCCACCATCACGGTTTCATTAGCGGTCATCGGAACCCAGTCCGGAAGCGTTTCCCTCACATTGATGCCGGTGATGTTACGTACCAATGGCGAAATGCTTTCGATATGCTGGATGTTGAGTGTGGACATCACATCGATCTTGGCTGCCAGAATTTCCTGGACGTCTTCGTAACGCTTGCGATGCTTGCTGCCGGGAATGTTGGTGTGTGCAAGCTCGTCAACGAGCACGACTTCCGGCCGACGGGCAATGATGGCATCCACATCCATCTCCTCAAAAAGTGTCCCTTTATACTCGAGCTTGCGGCGTGGAACCGCACTGAGTTGTCCAGCGAGTTCTTCGATACCTTTGCTGCCTTCCCGCTGTTTCGGGTGGCCCTTACTTTTCCGGTTCGGCTCAAGTGAAAGCTGAATCAGCGCGCACACCATAAACAGAAGGCTCAGACCCGCGAGACTCAGAAAAATTCCCGTGCCGGCTCTTTACGCTCAACCGATCCTCAAGCTGTCACCTTGAGAGTCAAGGCGAGAGTACGTTCGGACGTCTCAGGAAGGCGTAAAGGAGTTGTTAGGATTTCGTAAGGGGCCAGCACAAACCTGGGCGCGTCCTCTTTATGTATATCGCGGGCATGTGTGAGTTGTGGTCTCTGTCCGTTTCCACGTTCTGTACACGGGTCGCTGAAGAGCATTACGACCGAAAGCGCTAGATAAACAAATGTCCAAATTGGAACAGCTATTTGCACCCGGAATAAGTAAACTCTAACTCACAGCTTTTGATACACTTTCGAAGTCCAAAGTGAAACAACTCCCTGATCATCACCCACGTCTGCGATTTCAGCTGCTCCGCGTACTATGTTGAATTTAAATTACTAGGAGGAACGTGCAATGAACGAGCTAGTTCAGTTGTTGGTACAGAAAACGGGAATCTCGCCGGAGAAAGCCCAGGAAATTGTTGACACCGTTGTGAGTCATTTGAAGGCCAGATTGCCCGGTCCTATCGCCAGCCATCTCGACAGCGTCCTGAGTAGCGGCGGTAACGCCGGTGAACTGGCTGCGATCGAGGAAAAGGCCAAGTCGATGACGGCTGGTCTGGGCAGCGCTTTCGGAAAGAAACAAGAGTAACTTTCAGGTATTTCTCACAACGAAGCGGGTGGTAATCGGGTTTCGCGTTAATTCCAAATTTGAACGTTCTAAAAAGGAGAAATAGGCAAATGAAAATGTTTCGCAAAAATATTGTTGTTTTGGTGGGATGTCTGGGGTTGCTGTTTGCTTTGGCGACTACCTCAACATTCGCAGCTCAGACCAAAACGAAAAAGAACACCAAGGCGGAGAATACCGCGGTTGCTACCAATAAGACACCGGTAGACCTGAACACGGCCTCCGAACAGGAACTCATTGATTTACCGGGTATCGGACCAGCGTTGGCTAAGAAAATCATTGCTGCCAGGCCATATTCTTCTGTTTCCGAATTGTCCAAGGCAAGCGTTCCGGCCAGAACTATCAAAAAAGTTACCCCTATGGTGACCGTAAGTTCGGCCCCCGCTGCAGCGGCGGAAAAAAAGAGCTCAACCTCAACAAAAACCTCAGCGCCAGATGCGCCGGCCGCCTCTGCACCGTCGAAATCATCCAGCAAAGCTTCTTCAACACCTCCCGCCACTCAAGCCGCAGGCGTTGGAAATGGCAAAGTCTGGGTGAATACCAAGTCCGGCGTTTATCACAAGGAAGGCGATAAATGGTACGGCAAAACCAAAGAAGGCAAGTACATGACCGAGGACGAAGCCATTAAGGCTGGCTTCCGTGCCGACAAAGAGAAACAAGCTCAGAAAAAAGAGTAGCAGATTTGCAGTGCGCTCTGTGATGGCAATTCGTCGGTTCTAATGCGAACCGGCGACAAATGGCGCTTCATACTTATGGGCTTTCGATCCTCAATCGGAAGCCCTTTTTCTATGCACGTTGTGAACAATACCCTGCGTAGTATTTTGCGTAATTTTATCGTCGACTGAAATTCGGCGGCCCGTTGATCACCGAACCGCATCAACCACTTCCTCGCCAAGCAGGCGGGACAATATTTGCGGCACTTCAAAAATGGCGCGGTTATCTATCTTTTCTATATTCTCTCGAAACTCCGCCAGCGTTGCTGGTTCGAGCATCTGGTTCACGCCATTCACCACGTGTTGAAAACTTTTCAGCACTATCCCTACCCGGTTCTCCACAACCCACTCCGCGTTATAGCGCTCCTGCGGCAAAGTCCACAAATTGCATTCGACCAGTACAGGTAGCTTTCGCGCCATCGCCTCGGCAATACTTCCCGGCCCCGGCTTGCCAATCAAAAAGTCTGCCGCGTGCATTAATTTATGGATTTCCTTCGTGAACCCCACAACCTTCACAGGCATATGCCATTTCGCAGCTCGTAATTTCGCCGCCAGCTGTTCGTTACGTCCACAAACCAGAAGCAATTGCAGCGGCACTTTCGCGGCATCCAGCCGCTCGGTGATCTCATACATCACTTTGGATCCATGCCCGCCAAACAACACGATTGCTACTGGAAGATCGGACCGGAGACCAATCTCGCGTCTTATTTCCGCCGGATCACTCGCATCATTCGTATAAAAGTCCGGACGCAATATCATTCCGGACACTCGAAAAATATGTGCCTGATCGTGACCCAGGTTCTGCGCCTGTTCCACGGCGCGCTGCGTTCCCGCGATAACGTATTGCTCCAGGTTCCGTTCAATCCAGAAACGCGGCGGAAAGTCCGCGAAGTCGGTGATCAGCGTCACGAATGGCCGCCCGGGATACACCGTGCACCAGCTCTCCCCCAGTTGACGGTTAAAATGAGGTATCACCGAGATCAGTAAGTCCGCCGGATTCTCTCGCCAGAAATCCTCGAGCAGCTTCACCATCTGCCGGTGAAACAACCTGATCGTCGCCTGTAATACTCGCAGTAGTTGCTCGCTTCCCAGAGTCCAGCCATTTCGCAACATGACGTTGTATTGCTCTTGAATCTGTATCCCCGTGAGTTTTCTCAGCACATCCAGTTTGTCTGTTAAATCCTGAAACTGCACCAACTCCACCCGCCACTGCCGGTTCTGTTGCTCCACGATGGTCTGCAACGCGGTCGCGGCATTGCGATGTCCTCCGCCTCCGTCGTGAAAAACGATGTGAATTTTTTTCATACGCGCATTTTTGCACGAACTCCACATGTCTCAAAGCACCCTCTCTTCATGCCCTGTGGGTAACACTAAAACCTGTTGTATCTTCAACAACTTCCATGAGCACATTCACCGAGTTTTGGTCACCTCTTAACAGGCTGTTGATATCTTTCTTGGAAAACTGTTCCCATGCGCTGCGACCTTCATGTCCACTCGCTGGAATCAGGAATGTTCAACGTTCCCGTCCTTAACCGCTTCTGTCGCGAGTCCTACAACAACCCTGTGGCGCTTTATGGACGCCTCAAGCGCCGCGGTATGTCCATTGTTACCATCACTGATCATGACTCCATCGATGCAGCGGAGGTCCTCCGCAAACATCCCGACTTCTTCTTGAGCGAAGAAGTGACCGTGCGTTTGCCCAGTGGAACCGAGATGCACATGGGCGTTTACAACATCACGGAACACGACCACCTGGAAATTCAACGCCGACGCAATGATTTCGCTTCTTTGCTCATGTATCTCGCTGAAAGTAAATTATTTTTCAGCGCCAACCATGTTTTCTCTGGACTCACCGGTGAGCGCCAGTCTGACGACTTCAAGCGCTTTGCGTCCGATATTCCCGTATTCGAAACCCGCAACGGCCAGATGTGGTTCGAAGCCAACGCCAGCACCGAGCGACTCGCCCGTCGGCTCGGTAAAGCTGGTATTGCCGGAAGTGACTCCCACACCATCGCTGGTGCCGGCCTGACCTTCACCGAAGTTTCGGGTGCGCGCACGGTTGAAGAGTTTCTCTCTGGAGTTCGCGCAGGCTGCGCCTCCATCCACGGAGCACACGGCGGCTACGCAAAATTAACCGCCGACGTCTACCGCATTATTCGCGGGCTGATATGCGAAAAGCCCTGGATCCTTCCCATCATTCCGATTGCCGTGTTGATTCCCGCTTTTACCGCGGGCCATTGGTTCAACGAACTTCGCTTCTGCCGCAAGTGGTCTGCGTTGCTGGAAACGCAGGAAAACCGCCGGCCGATTCGCTGGAAAATTGGCGCAAATCCGGAGGGAAATCTGGCTGGTTAAATGTCGAAAACGCGCACCTGGTAAGTATCACCGCGCTTTCCATGTAGCGAAAAGTTGTGAGTGCCGTTCTGGTCCGGAAATGAGGTTTGCCTTATGCCCATAGCACGAACCGTATGGGGTTACATCGACCGCCGCGATCAACGCTTAATGCAGTGGCTCAACCACTGGAGCGCACCGCGCTGGATTCGCTATTGGATGACCATCGCCACGCGTTTAGGCGACGGCTGGATCTGGTACGGACTTGGCGCATTGATACTTCTTTATGGCGGCGAAAAGCGTTTCACGGCAGCGGGAGCTGCGTGCGCGGCGGCAATCGGCGGCATCTTCGTCTTCAAAACGTTAAAATTATTAAGTCAACGTCCTCGTCCCTGCGCGCTAACTCCGCACTGCTGGTCCAAAGTGTTGCCTCCGGACAAATTTTCCTTTCCCTCGGGCCACACCATGACGGCATTTTCGATCGCCATCGTCTTAAGTTATTTTTATCCGTCTCTAGAGGGCGCGCTATTCTTCGCGGCCGCCAGTATCGCTATTTCCCGCATCGTCCTCGGCATGCATTATCTGAGCGATGTTCTCGCCGGCATGGTGCTGGGTGTAGCGCTGGGCTGCGCCTCCATCACCGGCTTTGCAGCCCTCGGCCTCGTGTAGCTTTGAATTCTACGTAATAACCATTCTGCCCCAGCAGGATCCGTCTGCAGAACTCGTTCACAGGTCCGCTGTTGTCGCGTTCCAATTATGCTGCCGGCATCCAACACGAATGTCCAATGGAAGTGCCGATCCACTACCTCAGCACTCTTCTCTGTTGATCAGGCCAGGCCAGCCGGTCAAAACTCTAAGCGCATGAAAACCTGCCCGGTGCGGCTTCCGCCGAAGTCGGAGCCACGCGCCGCGGATATTTGTCCGAATCCGGCGCTGGCGATGTCCAGGTTAAAGTGGCCGGAGTCGTCTGCGAGATTTGGATGATTGAGCACGTTCGTAAAGCTTGCACCAGCCTTGAGCCGCAGGCGTTCGGTGAATGCAAACTCCTTCGAAAGGCCGGTAGAAAGATTGACGACTCTGGGCCCGATAACCGAACCGGGCCGCGAGTTTCCAAATCGGCCGATGGGAGCCAACGCGCCGGTTCCTGTGCCGATGCTGCATGGACTACCGGGCGTCCATCCCACTAATCCCGGGCACACATACGCAGAAGAACTGATCCACTGATTGGCGTTCTGATTCGAGGGCACCGGATTGCCTACCTGATCTGGATATTGTGATCGGCCATCGATATTCCCTGAGCCAGTGCCCGACGGATCTCCACCGTTGAAATACGGAGTTACGAATGCTCCGCTTTGCAGCAGGAAAATGTTAGAAAGCCGCCAGCCGCCGGCGATCGCATTCAGAGCACCGTTCCAATCCTTGCCAAAATTGCGGCCATGGCCAAAAGGCAGGTCATAGAGCGCCGTGGTAATCCAACGTTGCCGGCGCGTGCCGTACACTTCGCCGTAGTCGATGCGACGATCCCGGAAATAGGTGGCACGTGAACCGCCGTTCTCGTCCGCAAAACTTTCCTGGTGGGCTTGGTTGTCCGCCATGTTTTTGGCGAACGTATACGTTGAGTCGAAGGAAAGCCCGTTGCGAAAACGCCGGTTAGCTTCGAATTGAAACGCGTTGTAGGAGGAATTCGCGCTGCTCGCACGGTTATTAAGAATGCCCCAGTTCGGAAATGGCCGGTCCGTCACGAGCCGGGTTGCATCCGTAGCCGGGGTTGTGGACGAATAGCTCATGTCGTTGTAGCTCGGCGCCCACACCAGGTGATTCGTGCGCATTCCGATATACGAAGCGCGCAACCCAATTCCTTTTGCGACCTCGTGATCCACAGAAACATTCCACTGGTACGCCAGCGGATCGTGAAAATGAATGTCGTTCGCGGTTCCGAAATAATCGGTGCCGTATTGCGGAGCACCGTAACCGCTGCCGCCGGCGGTATACGCAGGCCACTGGTAAAGTGGCCCATTGGGTGTGTTCTGGTTGATGAACGTTTGCGTGCCTGCCTGCACCGTTCCGGTGAGGGCGTAGAAGATCGAGCCCAGCGTAGTGATGTTGTACATCCCTACTCCTGCGCGGAACGCGGTGCGATCGTTGTTGAAAGGACGGTACGCCACTCCGAGCCGCGGCATGAAGCGGCGTTTGTCGGCGGTCCTGAGGGAATTTGGCAATCCCGCCTGGCTTGCGGACAAAACGGGTGTGCACGGCACGCCGTTCACGCTGGGTCCCTGCGTGGAACCAAGAGTCGGACACGCATCAAAGTTGGCAAGGTAGCCCGGGTTCAATAACGCGGCCGCTCCGTCCGGATAAATGACGCGTCCGGAACCGCGCACGGTAGGATCAAAGTTTCCGATGTCTCCAAACGCATCCTGATAACCAGGATGATATTCATAGCGAAGTCCCAACGAGAGCGTCAGACGCGAACTGAATTGGAACGTATCCTGTCCGTAAAAGTTATAGTAAGTGGACTTCCCATCGTTATCTTGCCGAACCGTATCGTAAAAAGAAGTGTTAGGAATACCGAGCAGGAAATCGGCAAAATCATTGCCGGTAAACTGCGCAGCCGTAAAACTAAACGTGCCGTAGTTATCCGCGCCATTGAAGCCCAGCGGACTTACCGACTGGATATGCCGGATATCCGCGCCAAATTTCAGGGTGTGGCGACCCTTGATCCAGCTCAGATTGTCTTCGTACTGAAACACGTTGGACTTGTTGATGCTGCTGAGCCGGTCGACGTTCAATGAGGTGATGCTGTTGAAATCCAATTCGGTCACGCCATTGAAGAAGAGATTATTCGTCCCGATTCCGTTAATGCCCAAATTTTGCGCGAAGGTTTTGCCATCGAACGAATTCGTGTTGCCGTTGGTGTTGCGCGTGAACCCAAAGCGGAATTCGTTAATCAGATTCGGCCTGATGCTGTAGCTTGCCGAAGCTACCAGCATGCGGTACTGATCCACGAACTTGCTGGAAGGCAGCAGCAAAATCGTAGGCTCGGCCTTGCCGATGTTTTTCCAGCTGAAGCGCCCAAATATCTGCCATTTCGTTCCGATGTACTGGTCGCCGCGCACATCGAACTGGTTGGACTTCAAACTGTTGTCTTCGTTGGCGATGTAATTGATCTTGCCGGTAAATATGTTGGGGTCGCCGATATTCGGCAGCGGGTATAGCGCCAGCAGTTTCTGGGCGATCGGGCTTACGCTCGGAAGTTTGTAACCATAGGTGCCTCCATTTGGATTATTGAGAGGCGTAGTCTGCGCTTGATCATTGGAGAAGTCCCCGTTTCTCATGTCTGCAGTTGGGACGGTATTTTGTATTGCCGCTCCACGCGGAAATCGGAAACCTTCGTACGTACCGAAGAAAAACGTACGGTTTCGGCCGTTATAGAGATGGGGAATCCACAACGGCCCTCCACCGGTAACGCCGAAATCGTTGCCGATCTTCTTCGGCTTGGTAGTTTGTCCGTAGGCCAACGCATCCAGCGCGCGGTTTTGGTGATACCAGAAAAGCCCGCCGTGAAAATCGTTCGTGCCGCTTTTCGAGATGGATGTGATCGCACCTGGCTGCCCAAATTCCGCGTTATTGCTGACCCCGTCGACGCGCAATTCCGTAATGCTCTCCGCGGAGGGCCATGCATCGGACAAAGGATTATTGCTTCCCACATTCTGCGTGCTGATGCCGTCCACCGACGTTTCCGACATGAATGGCAGGCCACCTTGAATCGAATATTTTCCGTCGCTGTCCGGCTGGACTCCCGGAAGGCTCTGCACCAGCGTCAGAGGACTGGTGCTGCCACTGGCGCGATAATTGGCCGGCAGTTCCAAAACGTCGGCAGAGTCAAAACTTGCGGTGATAGCTGGAGTTTCCACGTTAATGCGCGCCGCGGTGTCACTCACTTCCACCGTTTCCGAGGCAGTCCCCACGCTCAAAACAAAATCTTCGCGGTGTTCCTGGCGGGCCAGCAGCTCAACATTGTTGCGGACTTCAAGTTTGAATCCGTCCTTCTGAACTTCAATCCGGTAATGCCCCGGCTTCAAATCGGGGGCCAGATAATCTCCCGATTCGTTTGACATAATGTCGCGGGATGCTCCTTCTTCCATGCTGATGATCTTGATCGCAGCGGAAGAAACCACGCTGCTGCTGGGATCTCGAATAGCCCCCAGAATTGTCCCCTGGGTGGATTGCGCGTTTAACTGAACCGCGGTCAGCGTGAAACAGCAAACAACAAACAGCCCCAACGCAAAAATTTGACGTCTCATGTAAGCACACACCTCTCTTGTATGTCTGTCTTCTCCAAAGAGCAGAGTTGAATCGGGACCCTTACGCCAGGACGCGATCATGTCCGGCTGATTTGTTGGCAGACAAGGGAAGTCTCAATTGGACGGTCTTCCCGAAGTCACGAGGGCGCAGTAGAACAGGAGAAGTTGACGCTGGTGTGAATATCGGATAAGGCGCTTGTGAATTGGCGTGCGCGGCCTTATATTCCAAGAACTTTGCAGCTGAATGAAAATCAGTGAGGATGTACGTCGGAAATGGGCTTGCCGGCCTGCTGTATGGCGGCCGCATAGTCCTCACCCAAAAAACCGGCAAGGGTAGCGGCGATTTGGCTTTGCGTAACCGCTGGGATTTTCGTTCGCTCACCGAGAGCAGGCGTGTCGGGGCCCAGAAACGCCATCCAGATATATTTCGAACCCGGGATTTTTTGGCCGTGATCCTTCCACTTATGCGGCGCTTTTCCTCTCCCGTGGTCTGGAGAAAAAATCAGCGTGGTGTTGTCGTGATACTCCGGCATGGATTGCACCAGGTCCCACAAATCTCTCAGGTACGCATCAACGCGGTGTGCCGCGTCCAGATACTCTGTGTATCTTCCACCGTGAGCCCAGTCGTCGGTTTCTCCCAGCGATAGATATAAGATGCGTGGTTTTTTTTCCTTCAGATACTCCTTCGCCGTGTAAAAAGGAATCGCGTCGAAAGGTTCATCGGCCCACACACGCGGAGTTTCCCCTTTTAAGTGATTTACAAGTTCAAGCTGTGGAGTGGCAGCAATTTCGGTAAATGGGTCCCAGCCGGCGTTGACTGTCAGCTTCGAGCGCTCCGGATTGAACACCGACGCAATCACGTCCCAGGCCCCAAACGCGGCGACCTCCCCATCGAAGGATGGTTGATTCCTAAGCCACTCAAGCACCGTTACGTTGGGATTGGGTTTCTTGTCGTTGCTGTTGATTCGCGGATCGGCGAACCCGCACAAAGTTTCGCTATATCCCGGATAGGAAAAAAACAATCCGTTCGTTACATACGCATCCGAACCTTTTTCCCGATTACCAAAAATTTGACCCTCTTTGGCCACAACGTTCCAGAGGAACGGCATGAGCGCCTCGCGGCGCGCTTCCGGCGTTTCGCTCCAGTATGCTTTCTTGAGGCCTGCCTCATCGGCAACATTGCCGTTTTTCTTGTTCATGATCGGCAAGTCGGCGCCGTCGAACACTTCCTGCCAGCGTAAACCATCCGTCATCACGAAAATAACGTGTTGCGTTTTATGTTCATGCGGAACTTGGCCGAAACTGGGTAAACATTTCCTAGGCTTGCCAAGACTAATAGCAGGGAGCATCGGCAGTAAGAATTCACGGGAATAAGCATCTCCTGTTCACACGGTGCTTAAAAAATTGCACAAACCCTCACGAGCCCCTTGATTGTGCGCTACCCACATTTCAATAACATTACATTTGGATGGAGGTTTCTCGCGGTTCCGCGCGTATAGCTAATTTCCTCCAAGTCTACGACTCGAAAGAACGAAGCGAGACGAGATGGACAGAAGGTCAGCGTTTTTGCCGATGAGCGCGTGCCCCAATTATTCCCCATCATATAGAATGATCCAGTGACTGACACTCAGCGACGGACCCATGGCCTGCAAAACGCCCTCCTCATCCACAATCCCAATGCCGGACACGGTGGCGCAAAGCGGCGCCGCATGCTGGACGAGGCCCGCGCCATCTTTTCTGCCACCGGTATCGAAGTGGAGTTGGCGGAGACCAGGGGACCCGGTGATGCCACGGAAATTGCGCGGCGCGCAACAGTAGAGCGTCGTCATCTCGTCATCGCCTGCGGCGGCGATGGCACATTAAACGAAGTCATCAACGGTCTCGCCACGCAACGTAACGCACTACCCTCCATCGAGCACCGAGTCGCCCTGGCTCTTCTCCCCGCTGGCACCGCCAACATCTTCGCAAAAGAATTGTCTATCCCCTGGCACATTCCCAGTGCCGCCCGCAAACTGGTTCGCGGCAGCGTCGTGAACATTGCCCTTGGCTTGGCGACTCCTTTGCACGAACCTGCGAAACAAAAATATTTCCTCAGCGTCGCGGGCGCGGGTCCGGACGGCATGATTGTTTATTCCATCGACCTCGAGCTCAAGGCCCGTTTGGGTATCCTCGCGTACTGGTGGCAAGGCGGCCGCGAGATTTTCCGCTACAAATTCCCGCATTTTCGTGTCGCCATTGCCGGGCGGACGCTCGATTCTTCACTCGTGATCGTGGGGCGCACCAAGCATTACGGCGGCCCGTTCAAAATCACCACCCTCGCTGATTTGTACGAGGACCAGTTTGAAGTAATGACCTTGAGCACGCGAAGCGGCCTGCGTTATCTCAGCTATTTGCCCAGTTTGTGGATGGATCGTTTGCGTGGAACGAAGGGCGTACATTTCTCGAAGACCGATTCTCTGGTCTGCGAACCTATTGACGATAATCCTATCTATGCGCAAGTCGACGGCGAACCTCTCGGCCGTCTGCCCGTGGAATTTAAAATCGTGCCCTCAGCATTAAAATTGTTGGTGCCCGAACCTAACGAAAAGTGACGCTCGGTTTTCCGCATACCCATTCGTGTGTAGCCCACAAACTTGCTGGCCCCAGAAGCGCCCCGTAACCAATCGCCACGTTGAAACATCATCAACCCATGAGCACAACGGATAAAAATTCAAGCGCCTCGCCCCAAACCACTTCCACAATTCCTCCCGATGATCTGCACCGGCATCTCACGCACGTGCAGCCGAACGAACAGAACGCACGTCACACCGGATTAGTAGGGGACACGTACACCATTCTATCGGCGGACGGAAACAAACTACAGGTGGGTACGCGCCAGCCAGCCAGCCAAATACTACCGGGCTTGCTTTCTGCTAAAGCCGTGATTTGTTTTCAATGCGGCGCGTGATGCATTCTCACGCCGCACTAAAACCGAAATAAGCGAAGTTCCACTATTGCGGCAACCCCACGCGTTTTTCCAGGTCCGCATACCGCGGATCGGAACGCAAAAAATCGAAATTCCTGTCCACTCTGAGCTGCGTCTCAAACTCGGATTTAGCTGTATACCCTCTCTCCAGCCACTGAAAGGTCTGCTCCTTGTCGCCCAGAAAACCGTACTCCCATGCGACCTTCCCCGGGTCTACGTAGCCGTTTGTCGACCGCTGTTTAAGTATCTCAATTCCGCGAGCTACCGCCGCTTTGTAACCCGAGTGGGCAAACACGCGTGCCGTGTCTTCTTCCAGCGCGAGGTCCTCCTGGTCGGCGCTTAGCTCGGCATTCTTCTTCCATTCCGCGAGCCACATATCGTAGCGGCCCTGGTATCGGTACAAGGTGCTGAGGTCAGCGTGCGTGCCGGCAAAGTTTGGGTCCATCTCGACTGTTTTCTTCAACTGCTCCATCGCCTGCTCATCCATGCGAGCATTCATCAAACCTTGCCCCAAATTATTGTTGTACTTCAGATTCAGCGGATCCAGTTCCACCGCGCGCTTCAGATGACTGATGCCCTCTTGGTAGTGGCCAATCCACGTTGACTCCAGACCGTACCAGTGATGCGCGTTGGCAAAGCTGGGATCCAACTCAAACGCTCGCAGAAATTCTTTTTGCCAGTCTGCGAATTCCCATGCCATGTAATGCGCCTGGCCAAGTGCCGCGTGCGCTGCCGGCAGGGACGGGTCCAGTTCGAGTGCTTTCTTTGCCGCCGCCTTCGCGTTCGGCAGTATTTCACTAAGTGGGATCGATACGTAATCGCCCACCACCCCCCAATAATCTGACAGCCCGACATAGGCGTTTGCGTAGTTGGGGTCTTTTACGATTGCCTGCGTAAAGAAGTCGCGCGACTTCGCCAGCGCTTCCGGTGTGCGTTTCTGCCAGTAGAAACGTCCCTTCAGATACAGTTGGTAGGCCTCCGGATCGGAAGTGCCATTATTGGTAAGCTTGGCTTTCTGCTCCCCGCTCAAGTGCTCGCGCAAACGAGCGGAAATTTCCGCGGCAATTTCTCGTTGTACCGACAGCGCATCGGAGACTTTCCGGTTGTACTGCTCGCTCCACAAATTGCGATTCGTGCGTCCATCCGTCAATTCCGCGCTCACCAGCAGCACGTCGCCCTGCTGTGTCACCCTGCCGGTAACTACCGCCGCCACTTTTAATTCCGCTGCAACTTTTTGCGGGTCCACGTCCTGCGCTTTATAGCGATACACCGCGCTTCGCGAACGCACCACCATGTTGGGCAGTTGCGACAGACTACTAATCAAGCTTTCCGTCAGCCCATCGCTCAAGTATCCCGCGCTCGGATCCGCCGTGACGTTGGCAAACGGCAAAACGGCCAGCGAATCGATCGCGGCATCGGAGCGCGGCATCAGCCGGTAGGCTCCAAACCCCAAGGCAGCGAGCGCCACGATCGCAGCGGCGGCGCCCACAAGAATTTTTTTCTTGTGGCGTGCCAGAAGTCCAACCGCGATCTGCGAATCGGAAGCCGTCGCAATACCCGACGAAGATGCTACTGACGATGCAGCCGCTGCTCCCGGCGCGGGGGTCGCAGAATACGTTGATGCGCCGCTACCAGAGGTCTTTGGCGCAGAGACGGCAGTCTCGCTTTGCGCCATCTCCGGAAACACCTGCGAGCGGCCGGTGTCTGTGTCGCGCTTCAATCGCTGCAGGTCGGTACGCAAATCCGCGGCATGTTGATAACGCAGATTGCGATCTTTCTCCAGACACTTGTTAATGATGTCGTCCAGCTTCGCCGGTACATCCGGATTCAAGCGCACTGCCGAAATCGGAGACCCATCTAGAATGGCTTTGAAAATTACTCCCGAGCTTTCTCCGCGAAACGCCAGCGTGCCCGTGGCCATCTCGTACAAGACCACTCCAAATGAGAACAGATCCGTGCGCGTATCCAGTTCCTTGGCCCGCACCTGCTCCGGCGACATGTAGGCTACGGTGCCTAAAGTGGATCCCGGGCTGGTCAAATGCTCTGCACTCACACCTTCGGTCATGCCGTCCGCAATCGTCGCCGTCCCTGCTGCGCGATCGCCGGTGAACGTGAGTTTCGCCAAGCCGAAGTCCAGAATTTTTGCGTGCCCCCGCTTGGTCACAAAAATATTGGCAGGCTTGATGTCGCGATGAATGATGCCCTCGGAGTGCGCGGCATCCAGCGCGTCGGCAATCTCAATCGCCAGAGCCAGCAGCACATCCGTCTCGACCGGCTTTCCGTCGATGCGGTGCTTCAGCGTCGTGCCATCCAGAAATTCCATAGCAATGAACGCTTTGCCGTCCTGTTCACCAATGTCGTAAATGGTGCAGATGTTTGGATGATTTAGTCCAGAGGCCGCTTGCGCTTCACGTTGAAAACGCGCCAGGGCCTGTGGATCGCGGGCTACGTCCTGCGGCAGGAACTTCATCGCCACGAAGCGCCGCAGGCGAATATCCTCTGCCTTGTACACCACGCCCATTCCGCCGCCG
>CAXMLS010000279.1:0-3917 GCA_964194235.1 uncultured bacterium
AGATGTGTATAAGAGACAGGAGATAGCTGTACGTTTCGCCGGGAAGCATAAAAACCGTTTCCAGGCGAGGTTCCAACTTGCGATTCATCAGCGCCATCTGCAGTTCATACTCATAATCCGACACTGCGCGAATGCCGCGGAGAATAACGCCTGCTCCGCGCTTGCGCGCATAGTCCACTAGAAGACCTTTAAAGACGTCCACTTCGACGCCTGGCCATTGTTTGGTCACCTCGCGCAGCATCTCAACGCGCTCCGGTAAGGTGAACAACGGCTGTTTATCTACGTTTTGAAGCACTGCGACGATCACGCGATCAAACATTTTCTCGCCGCGCTCGATCAGATCGAGGTGGCCGTTGGTGACGGGATCAAACGATCCCGGATAGATGGCGACGGACGTTTTCATGTCGTGTTCGCGAAAGTAAACGGAATGCAACATTCTAACTCAGGCGCGTTTTTGGGGACAGGCAATCGTGTAGGTGACAAGGCGAGTATTGAGCATTTCAGAGAAAATCGCTGACGCCGCGCTCCGGGTTGTGCCAGTATGCGGAGCGCGGAAACAGCGCGATGTTACGATGTCGTGGTTTGAGGGAGAGAGCGGGACAATGAAGAAGTATCCGTCACGGGTTTGCAAAATAACTGTAGTGAGTCTGATTCTGGGAGCGTCGCTCTACTTGCCGCTATTGCAGGCACAACAAGCGCAGCCGTCGGGCCTGATGCCGGTTCCTGCGAACGTGCAGACCGGCAACGGAAGTTTGCGCATAGATGCGGCGTTCACGGTGGCTTTGACGGGACACACGGATGCACGGTTGAACGCTGCGACGGAGCGATTTCTGCAGCAACTGAGCCGGCGAACGGGTCTGCTGATCGCCACGAAGGGGCCGAAGGGCGAGGGGTCGAACAGCGCAGGCGGGAAAGCGACGCTCGTTATTCATACCGATCACGACAGCAAAGCCATTCAGGAACTTGGAGAGGATGAATCGTACACGCTGGAGGTAACGGCAAATGGGGCGAGTATCACCGCACCCACCGATCTTGGAACTTTGCACGCGCTGCAGACTTTCCTGCAACTTGTGAGTGTTTCGGCTGAGGGGTTCGTTGCGCCGGCAGTAACGATCCAGGATAAACCGCGGTTTCCATGGCGCGGCCTGATGATCGACAGCGGGCGCCATTTCATTCCGCTGGAAGTAATCAAGAGAAATATCGATGGCATGGAAGCCGTGAAGATGAATGTATTCCACTGGCACCTTTCGGAAAACCAGGGGTTCCGAGTGGAGAGCAAGAAGTTTCCGAAACTGCACGAAATGGGTTCGGACGGGCTGTACTACACGCAGGACGAGATTCGCGAATTTATTTTGTACGCGCGGGAACGAGGCATTCGCGTAGTACCGGAATTCGATATTCCGGGCCACAGCACTGCATGGTTCGTGGGACACCCGGAATTGGCCAGCGCGCCGGGTCCTTACAAAGTGGAACGCGAGTGGGGCATTTTCGATCCGGCGATGGATCCGACGAACGAAAAAGTTTATAAATTTCTGGATCAATTCGTTGAGGAAATGACCAAGTTATTTCCCGACCACTTTTTTCACGTGGGCGGCGATGAAGTGAACGGCAAACAATGGGACGCTAACCCGCAGGTTCAGGAATTTATCCGCGCACATCAATTGAAAGGCAATCAAGGATTGCAGTTGTACTTCAACAAACGGGTGCAAGCCATCGTAAGCAAGCACGGGAAGAGCATGGTGGGATGGGATGAGGTGCTGGATCCCACGCTGCCGAAGGACATTGTCATTCAGTCGTGGCGAGGACAAGCGTCCCTCGCGGAAGCCGCCAAGCAGGGATACCGGGGACTTTTGTCGAATGGCTATTATCTGGATCTGGGATGGCCGGCGGCGCGGCATTATGCGGCCGATCCGATGGGCGATGCGGCGGCAAATCTTTCGGCTGAAGAGAAGCAGCGAATCCTGGGCGGCGAATCGTGCATGTGGTCGGAATACGCGAGTGCGGAAAATATCGATTCGCGAATATGGCCGCGCAACGCGGCGATCGCCGAGCGTTTGTGGTCTCCGCAAGAAGTCCGCGACACGGCTTCGATGTACGCGAGGCTGAATAACGTCAGCGCGCAGCTTGAGTGGCTGGGGCTGACCCACGGGAACTATTACGCGCGCATGCTGCATCGCATTGCCGGAGCGGCGAGTACCGAGGAATTCAATGCGCTGAAAACTTTTGCAGATGCTTTGGAACCGGTGAAGGATTACACGCGCGAACAGACGGCGACTGCACCAGCGACCAGCGGTTCGCCGCTGAATCGCCTGGTGGACGCCATACCGCTGGAAAGCAGAACGGCGCGGGAGTTTAGCGAACTGGTGGACAAATTTTTGGCGGGAACCTGCCGCGATGCGGCGGCGGCTTCGCAGCTACGGGCACAGCTGACGCTCTGGAAAGACAACGATGCCAAGCTGCAACCGCTGATGCAGCGGTCTTTGCTGGCAAAAGATGCGACCAAGACTTCGCAGGATTTGTCATCGATTGCGGCGGCTGGACTCGCGGTGCTGGATGCGCTCGAGCATGCCGGCAGCGCGGACGACGCGTGGAAAGCACAGCGGTTGGCAGTTTTGCAGCAGGCACAAAAACCGAAGGTTCAGCTCTTGCTCGTTCCCGCGCCCGCGGTGCAAAAGTTGATCGAAGCGGTGGCCGCTGGTGGAAGTTGCGCTGCGGCGAAGCAGTAGTTGCAAGGGAGCGGCGTTGATTCAGAGTGTGCGAGTAGCCTGACTCAATCTTTTTAATTGGTGGCGGTGATGCCCGAGGTGCGCGGAGAGAAATATCAAAGTTCGCTGAATGGTCATCCAGCCACTTACAGGGTGGCGAAACAGGCCGCGGCGAATTTGCATCGGCGACAGGCGGTTTAGAAGATTCGCCAGCTCAGCGCGCGTTTTATTCCAGCGATTGGTAACAAGGAGGGGATCGGAGACTGTATCCGGGACAACGATTTTTGCGGCAGTAGGGACCTTGACGCGCATGGGCGATAGCATCACGCAGGTTACAGCCAATCCGCCGAGCCGATCTTTGAAAGGTACAGAGTGGCCGTCTGGAAGGTTGCTCTGTAATGCGAGGAGCAAGGACTCTTCCACTTTCACCAGATGGTCCAGCACTGCCAAGGTCGACCACGAAGACGGGCTGGGTTGAAAGCGCAATCGTTCCGCCGGCCAGCCGGATATTCCGGAGAGCACGTCCGCTTTCTGGCGCTCCAATTTTTCGAACCACCGCTCTAGTTTTGAAGTCAGAGTTTCCCCTCTTGGACAAGTGTCATAGATTGAGAATCACCCACAAAAGTTGCGTCGCAACCTTTTTCCCACGATTAGAAAGTTTAATTGTCACCAAATCTCGCGGTTCGCATCTCACCACATACAATCCATTTACGGCGGTAAAAGTGACGGAGGATACGAATGTTTCAAAAAGGGGATTATTTAGTGTTGCTCGCAGCATTTATTTCTTTCCTATTTTCTATATCTCTGTGGTTCGGGGTGGGTATGCCTGCGAATAAGAATGCCGGAATATTTGTCGGCTTATGGGTCCCTTCCATCATCGCCACCGGCATCTATTTCCGCATCGCAGTAAGGAGTCGGTAGATGTCCGATTGGGTGATCTTCGCCGTCGGGGTATTGAGCTCCGCGCTGCTGGTGGGCGGCTTAATTTTTACTGTGCGCGAAGTTCGCAGGCTCGAAAAGGAACAGACCCGCTAGAGCTCAGGAATTAATCGAATAATTCGCCTTTCCGCTGCTTACAAAGCGTTTTTTTCAAGCAGGTAATGAGAAACGATCCATTCCTGACCGCTGCGATAACCCCATAGCTCGGCGCAAGCCAGGAAGAAAATGCGCCAGCGCGTCCACCATTTCTGGACTTCGCGCTCACCATAACAC
>CAXMLS010000280.1:0-2205 GCA_964194235.1 uncultured bacterium
TCTTTTGTTCTCCCGCTTTGGCCCAAAATAGTTACCCTCACTTCAAGGATGTTGCGCGCGAGTCCGGCCTGACGGTTCCGCACATTTCCGGAGAGAAGCGGTACATCCTCGAATCTATGAGCGGGGGAGTTGGCCTCTTCGATTGCGACAATGACGGCAAGCTGGATGCAGTGGTCGTCAATGGGTCAACGGTTGAACGGTTTCGGCAAGGCGGTGATCCGATGGTTACCCTGTACCATCAGGATGCCGACGGACGTTTCACGGACATCACGAAGCAGGCAGGCTTGACGCGCAAAGGCTGGGGTATGGGAGTTGCGGTTGCAGACTTCGACAATGACGGGCGCCTGGATCTATTCGTGACCGGGTACGGCGGCACAGCACTTTATCGCAATCTAGGTAACTGCAAATTTGAGGATGTGACGGAGCATGCTGGATTGAAGATAGACGGGCTGACTACAGGAGCGGCTTGGGCCGACTACGATAGAGATGGCCACGTAGATTTGTTCGTAGCGCGGTACGTTCATGTCGACATCAATAGACTTCCCGAGCCCGGAGACGACCAGCACGATTGCCGCTATAAAGGGTTGCTCGTGCAGTGTGGTCCGCGGGGGATGGAGGGCGAGAGCGACTTCCTGTTCCATAATCGCGGCGATGGAACATTTGAGGACGTATCTAAGAAAGCCGGAGTCAGCGATCCTGCGAAACGTTACGGTTTGGGAGTTGTTTGGGGCGACTACGACAACGATGGCTGGCCAGACGTTTACGTAGCCAATGATGCTGGCGCAAATTATCTTTACCACAACAAGCACGACGGCACTTTCGAAGAGGTAGGTCTACTATCTGGTGTGGCACTGAGCGGCGAAGGACGAGAACTAGGATCGATGGGTGTTGATTTTGGAGACTTCGATCACGACGGTCTTCTGGACATTACGGTTACGAATTTCGCTGAGCAAGAGGATGACATATACCGCAATGAGGGACCGACACAGGGATTCGTCGACCTGGGGTGGAGTTCCAAAACAGGTCAAGCTGTGTACCCGTATGTGAAATGGGGCACAGGCTTTGTGGATGTGGATAACGACGGCTGGCCGGATCTGTTTGTGGCGAGCGGCCACGTGTACCCGCAAGTCGACACGATTGCAAATAACAGCGCGAAGTACCGCGAGCCGATGTTTTTGTTCCGGAACAAAGGCGACCGAACGTTTGAAGATATTACTAGCGCAACTGGACTTGCTTCTACGCCACTGGCTTCCCGGCGCGGCGCGGCTTTCGGAGATGTAAGGAATGACGGCAACGTGGACATCCTGGTACTTAACGTGGGAGAAGCACCGTCGCTCTTCGTGCAAGACGTGCCAAGCCCCAATCACAGGGTCCTATTCAGATTAGTCGGGACAAAATCCAATCGAGCCGCCATCGGCGCGCGGGTCACAATCACAAGCGGGGCGATAACGCAGCTTGACGAAGTTCGCGGAGGCGGCAGCTATCTGTCGCAGAATGACCTGCGACTTCATTTTGGATTGAGTCAGTCCAAAACTATGGATACGGTAAAAATTCGCTGGCCCAATGGAAATGTGGAGTCATTGAGTAAACTCGCCGCTGATGCGATTTACACCATCACAGAAGGTCAGGGCATCACCAACACTCAACCGTTGCCGCCACCGTCCACTCCTTAAGCTTAGTTATCAAGAATTTGGCGAATATACACTGAAGGAGGATCTGTGGATTTGGTGCGCCGATCGCTGACGTCACACGCAATAATCATTGAACTTCAAATCGCTTTCTTGTGAAAGCGACGTCTTCCGGACAAAATCACGAGTGAGCGTTTGAACTTTGTAGCGGCCGGCGTGCAGGTACTTCAAGTCATATTCGGCCAATACCAACACAGAGTGTGGATTTGGTCCAGGCAAAGATTGTACTTTTTCCGCTTCGGGAGTCTTCACTACCTCAGTTCCAGATTTCAAGGTAGATGCCACTCCCAGTCGCGGCTTTTCCGTTCGCGGGTCGAGTGACAGCTCACTGCGGCAAAATAGACGATTAATCGGCCGGAAGAAGAAAACTGGGACTTAGAAGGTTGCTGGAGTCGCACATTCATAAAGCAAAGGGAATCCCCGGCATCGGAGCAAGTAGCATGCTCGCCTCGATCAGAAAGAAATATGCTCGTTAAGCGGAATCCCGATGCCGTCGAATCTGGAATGGGTATTGTGG
>CAXMLS010000281.1:0-12684 GCA_964194235.1 uncultured bacterium
TCGCCGGTTTAACCGGCGCACAGGAGAATTAGTATGCGCAGTCACTGTTTCGGTTGGATCATCGCAGGCGTCCTTTTGTTCAGCTCGACAGTGGCAGCACAAACTCCAGCGCCGCAGAAAATCAAGCTGCTCACGCTGCTTGGCCGCCCGCTGCAATTGGTCATTGCCGAAAAGCAGGGCTACCTCGCCAAGCACGGCGTCGCGGCAGAAACGGAAAACGTCGCAAGTTCGGACATCCTGCGAAACGAGCTGGCACAAGGAAACGGAGACATCGCTTACCTGGCCGTGGACAACGCCGTCGCTATGGTGGAGCTTGCGCACCAGGACGTGGTGATCTTGATGGGCGGCGAAGGGTCGCAAAACGAATTGATGGTTCAACCGGAAATTAAATCGCTGGAAGAGCTCCGAGGCAAAATCTTGATCGTGGACGCTCCAAACACCGCATACGCGTTACAAGTGAAGAAAATCCTGCTGCTCAAGGGATTGCAACCTGTGCGCGATTACGAGATTAAACCAGTTGGCGGTACTCCGCAGCGACTAGTGGCTCTGCGTGAGCACAAGGAATATGCGGGGTCGATGCTAGGGCCGCCCGCTTTACTCACTGCCAAGCGCGAGGGTTTCGCCAGCCTCGCCAAAGTTCAGGATGTCATCGGCCCTTACCAGGCAGCAGGCTATTTTGCGCAGCGCAAGTGGGCGCAGGAGCACAAGGATAGTCTCGAAAATTATATGGCGGCGATCATCGAGGCACAACGCTGGTTGATGGACCCGTCCAACAAGCAGCAGGTTATCGAGCTGTGGGTCAAGGAATTTCATCTAGCTCCGGAAATAGCCGCAGCCACATATGAATCCAGTGTTGGCCAGCCAGGTGGGTTTGCGAAGGACGCTGCACTCGACCTGAACGGTTTTAAAAACGTTTTGCAGTTGCGCGCGGAGATAGAAGGCCAGTGGCAGGGACACCCTCCCGGCGTGGAGAAATATTACGATCCGTCGTATTACCAAGCGGCGCTGGAAAAAGTCTCCAGTGGAAAATAGTTACGTCGGGTAGATACTGCGAAACACGTTTTGCAGTGCTGCAATAAAATTCTTTGAATTTAGGGTGCACATTACATGAACCTTGGGAACAGCCAGCTTCGACGCTCGATGCTTCATCTCACATGCGCCATATGCGTCACTCTCGGCGGAGCTAGCGCGTCCGTCGCTCAGCAGAGAGAGCGCACTCTCGATGAAATAAAGATGGAAGCCGTGAAGCGCGCCGAGAACGGAATGTATCCGCTAATCGGTCTCGATGCGGCGGACGTGAAGGAAGCGTTCGCTGCAATTCATAGCACCGACAACGACGAGTGGGCTGCGGGATTCAGCGCTGTTGCCGACCGCTACATGGCACAAGCCAAGGTGATCGAGGCTTCCGACCCCGCGAAGGCCAGCGCTCTGTATGTGCGCGCGTGGCGGCTTTATTCTTTCGGCCGCTGGCCCGTGCCCATTTCCGATGGGAAGAAGCGCGCGTATGCCAAGGCGCTGGAAGCTTTTCTCGCGCACGCGCGATTGCAGGACCCGCCGCTCGAAGTGGTGCACATCCCGTTCGAAGGGTCGGAGATGGTCGGTTATCTGCGATTGCCAAAAAATATTAAAGGTCCGGTTCCAGTTGTGATTGCCATCAGCGGACTGGATAGCCGCAAAGAAGATCTCTCGGAAAACTTCGGCGCTGTTCTGCCATTTGGGATTGGATTTATCGGCATTGATTCCCCAGGAACCGGCCAGGCACCGATCAAAGCCAGCGAAACGTCGGAGCGCATGTTTTCGAGCGTGATCGATTACCTGCGAACGCGCCCGGAAGTGGACAAAACGAGAATTGGCATGGACGGCCAGAGTTTTGGCGCGTATTGGGCTACGAAAATGAGCATCATCGAGCACGCGCGCCTAAAAGCTGTGGTGGTGCAATCCCCGCCAGCAGATGCCACATTCCAGAAGGATTTTCTGGTCAATAAAACACTGGGCAATCGCGAATATTTATTTGGACTAGTTCCGGCGCTGATGTCCATCTACGAAGGCGCAAATACTATTGAGGATCTATCGGTGATTTTTCCGAAGATGTCGCTGGTGAAGCAAAATCTTATCGGCAAGCCCACCTCCCCGATGCTGGTTATCGCCGGAGCGCTGGACACGCAGGTTCCGATCTCCGACGCGTACATGATTCTGAGCAGCGGAGATGTGCCAAAGGATGCATGGATTAATCCGCAGGGCGGGCATCTCGGCCGTCAGGTAAAGGTGTGGCCCGATCCAGTGATTTTCAAGCAGGTCATCATTCCCTGGCTGGTGCGAAAGCTGGATGTGGAGAGCACGCCGACGGCGTACTGATGCGCAAGTTATTTAAGACCAGCCAGAGGTTCGGGACACGAATCAAATCGAGAATGGCGCACGACTGGCGGAAAATAATGCTGGCTACAACGGCTTTGCTTATCCGCTCTCGACGGGATTGTCTATTATTTCGCGCATCTGCGCGGTATCCAGTTCGCCTTCCCAGCGGCTAACCACTACCGTGGCTACGCCGTTGCCAATAACGTTGGTCAGCGCGCGGCATTCGCTCATGAATTTGTCGATGCCCACTAGAATCGCCAGCGATTGAATCGGAATTGAGGGAACGGCGGTAAGAATCGCCGCCAGCGTAACGAATCCCGTGCCCGTGACGCCGGATGCGCCCTTCGACGCGACCATCGCAAAAAGCAAAATACCGAGCATTTGGCCCAGCTCCAGATGCGTATTGGTCGCCTGCGCCAGGAAAATTACCGCCAGTGTCAGATAAATATTGGTTCCGTCGGTGTTGAAGCTATACCCCGTCGGAAACACCAGACCGACGATGGAGCGCGAAGCGCCGAGACGCTCAAGCTTTTGCATCATGTCCGGCAACACGGTTTCCGAGGAGCTGGTGCCCAGCACGATCAAGAGTTCATCCTTGATGTAGACAATGAAGCGAAAGATGGAGAAACCAGTGAGCGCCGCGATGGTGCCCAGTATCACGACGACAAAAAGAAAGCTGGTCAGATAGAAGGTGCCGATCAGTTTGAGCAAACTCGAAAGCGATCCGACGCCATAGCTGCCGACGGTAAACGCCATGCCGCCCAGAGCACCTAGAGGCGCGGCCTTCACGATAATGCGAATGACGCCGAAAATCACCTTCGTCGCTGCGCCAATCGCACGATTGATGCGCTGCCCAAGTTCGCCAAGTCGCGCGACAGCGAAACCGGTGAGAATCGAAACCAGAAGCACCTGAAGGACGTCCCACATACGTCGCGATGGCTTTGGGATCGAGGGAGCGCGGATCGAGATTCAATCCGCTGCCGGGATGCAGCACTATGGCCACTAAAATCCCGGTGATGAGCGCCAGCGTCGAAAATATTTCAAAGTACACCAGCGCTTTGACGCCTACCCGCCCCACTTTTTTTAGATCACCGACGGAAGCAATGCCCTGCACCACCACGCAGAAAATTACCGGCGCGATCATCATGCGGATTAGCGCGACAAACACGTCGCCGAGCGGCTTCAGCGCGATGCCCGCGTGAGGAAAGAAATAGCCGATTGATATTCCAATTATGATGGCAATGAGGACTTGCAGGTATAAAACGCGGTACCACGGGCGGCGCGGTGATGCTGAAGATGCGGTGCTCACCTTATGTTTCCTCTATCCACAATGCCGCGGTTTAGCAGTACCCGCGAAACATAACACGTTGGTGCGGTTAAACGCGGTTCTGTGGTGGTTCATTTTTAAGTAGGACTCGCTCAATATTTTGCCATGCAGAGCGAAACAAATATTCGGCGGACTGCCGGGTGACGCCTGCGATATGCGGCGTGAACAGAATGCGCCGCGCTGCTTCCCCTTCCAGAGAAAGCAACGGGCTGGTGGAGTTGGGAGGTTCCGTCTCGTAAACATCAATTGCCGCGCCACCCAGGTGTCCGAAATTCAGAGCTTGTGCCAGAGCGGCTTCATCCACGATGCCGCCGCGCGATGCCTGTATAAGGACGGCGCCACGTTTCATTTTTTGCAATTGTGCGGCGCCAATTAGTCTCTTCGTGGAAGGAAGCAGCGGAACGTGTATCGTCATGACGTCTGACGCTTGCAATACTTCCTCGAGCGGAAGTGATTGCGCATCCATTGATTTTGCCGCAGCGGGATCGCGCGGCGCTGGATCGTAATAACAAATCCGACAGCCAGCGCGGTGGAACGCTTGCGCGACGGCCAAACCAATTATTCCCAGGCCGACTACGCCCACCAGCATTCCGCTCAGCCCTGCAAGATTGTCGGCGACTATGCGCGCGCGGAAGTTTTGATAATTGCCGGCGCGAATTTCAGCGTCTGCCCATGCAAAACGTCGCAAAAGCACAGACGCGGTCGTTACCGCATACTCCGCAAGAGCACTGTTGCTGCCGCCCGGAACGTTGCAGACCGGGATTTTCAAGCGTTTCAGCAGCGGCAAGTCCAGGCGATCCAGCCCTGCTCCCGTAACCTGCACCAGTTTGACGATAGTGTCTTGAAATATTTCGTCACGAAGCTTCGGCCCAACCGCGGGAATCACCAGAACACGAGCCCGCTTCATCAGCGCGGATACATCAGAATCTTCGGGCCGTCGATACTCGACCGAAAGCCCAACTGGCGGAAGCGCGTTCGCGCGCTCAAAATCGGCCCTGGGACGCAGGCAAAGCACGTCCAGGCTCATGATTTCGCGGCGCCCTTCGAAGACTGGCCCAATTCCGCGGTGCCCGTACGGATATCGGGCGCCGGGAAAAAACATAAGAGCACCAGAGGCTCCGTGCTGGTGTTGCGCGTGGCGTGTTTTTCACCGGGAGGCATCACGATCGCATCGCCGGTCTTCAAAGGATAATTGCCGCTGTCGGCTTCCGTCGTTCCCTGGCCCGACAGCACGTAAATACATTCCTCAAAATCGTTGTGCACATGACGGTTTCGCGGCGCCTCTTCCGGCTGCGGCACCGGAATTTCCACGCGGCGCAAGGTTATGCCGCACCCGCCATCTGCCCCCGACACGATCTCAAGTGCGGTGCGCCCGGGCAAACCGAGAAGCTTCGCCGCAGCTGGGTAAAAACGCGCGCCATTACTGCGTCCTTCTCAAGTCCTTCATCTTGGCGACGCCGCCTTGAATCTTGTCTAACTGTTTGAAGATTTCCGCTGACTCCTTCGCGATGGAATCGGCGACTACCTGCAGCATGCGCTCGCCTTTCTCAATCGTCGCGTGTTGCGGACTGCCGTACCAACCCGTGGGCGCGATGGAGCGCACGTCGGTCAGCACCGGCTGATAACTGCGGGTGCGGCGCAGGCCGTCGATCTTGCGACCATGCGCGTGGTCTGATGAATAGTCGATGCGATCGAGGTGAACAAGTTCAGGGCGATGCGCCATCACCGCCAGCGTTTCGATTTCTCCGCCGTGCGTCAGCCCGTTGCATTCCTTGCCGAACAATTCGTCCGCGACAAAACATGCCTGTACGGTGAGCACGGTCATGCCGTAATCGCGGTGCAATGTTTCCGCAGCGACACCTAGCGGCGGGATGTTGAGTTCATGCCAATTCAGGATCAGCAAATATTTTGCGCCATGTTGCGCGGTGGACGCGGCCGTTTCCGTTACCCCGCGCATGAAGGTGTCGGAGGTCAGTGTGATCGTGCCTTCAAACGGCATGTGCAGCGGCGTAACGCCCAGCGGTCCGCCAGGAAGTACTAATCCATCCATGCGTTCTGCAACGGCGTGGGCAATCACGTTGGCGGCGAAAATATCCGTACCTGTGGGAAGATGCGGCCCGTGCTGTTCGACGCTGCCGGCGGGAAGAATCACCAGTGGATGCTTTTTCAATTGCTCGGCAATTTCCGGCTGAGTTAATTCCACGAAGTAGCGGCTAGGCAACATGGCGGCCCTTGTTCTGGTTGGCGGTACGCGCGGATTCCATGGCTTCGGAAATGGCGACGGCTTGTCCCTTGCGTTCGATGGATCGAAGCGCGGCGTTCACCATGGCCACTGCGGCGTTTCCATTCTCCGCCGTAAGTTCATTCGGTTTGCCAGTGCGGCAACTCTCCGCAAACAGTTCCAGTTCCGTGAGGAACATATCGCTCGCAGGAACCGTCAATTCTTCGCGACCGCCGTATCCACTTTTCCCCCGCTGGATATAAAGTGTCGAGGTCTCATGCAGTTTGTCGGGTGTATCCCACGTCCCGAAATCAATTTCATAGTGCATCAAACCTTTCGAGCCGAATACGCGCACGGCAAAAACTCCCGGCGAAGTCCAACAGGAGCCGACGTACCCTATTTTTCCGTCGAAGAATTTGAGCAGGGTCATCGATTGATCGTCCACTTCCGCGCCAACGGGCGAAAGCTTCGAAGCCATCGAGCTGGCAGCAACAACTTCCCCGCCGAGATATTGCATGACGTCGAATTGATGAATGGCCAGTTGCGATAACGGGCCACCGGGCGCTTTGTCTTTGTACCAGCGCCATGTCTTCGGTGTCAGTTCCAGCGCGCGTTCGTTGGAAAAATTAGCTTCGATGAACGCGACGCGTCCCAATTCTCCCGCGTCGATGGCTTCGCGAATCTTGCGAATACCGGCCATCAAGCGTGCGCTGTGCCCCACGGTAACGGTAATTCCGTATTTCTGCTGCAGCGCCGCAATCTCCAGTCCATCTTCCAGGGTGCTGGCGATGGGTTTTTCCGTATACACGTGCTTGCCGCTTTTCGCTACTTCCGTGGCCATCGGCAAGTGCTGTTCGTTAGGAACCGTGAGGATGACGCCTCTGATCGCCGGGTCAGAAAGCATCGCGTGCATATCGGGCACTGCGGCGACTCCGAGTTCCTGCTGGAATGCGGCGCGCTTCTCCTCCGAACGGCTATAGCTTGCAACAATCTTGACGCGCTGCGACTTCTGCGCGGCCCTGGTCAACACTTTCGCCCATCGCCCTAAACCGACAATTCCGACTTTCACCGGGGTATCGCTCATAGCGGCCTCTTCAAGGAGAAGGACTAGCTGGAGAACACATCAATGTATCCGGACGCAAAGCCAGTTCGTTAGGCAAAGAGCAGTGTTGCAAAGTCTGAAGTCTGATAGTACCGTATTACGAGATTATGGAACAGTCAAGCCATTTGCCCACCATTTCTGCGCCGCTTTCCCTCATTGAGAAATCGGCCGCTCCGCTGCGCCGCCAGGTTCTCGATGAGCTTCGACAGTCGATCATCGCCGGACGCCTCGCGCCCGGATCGCGAATGATTGAGCGCGAACTGATCGCCATGATGGGCGTGTCCCGTACGGTAATTCGCGAGGCGCTGCGCCAGCTTGAGTCCGAAGGTTTGGTCGCCATTATCCCCAACAAAGGTCCGGTGGTTAGAGAATTAACTTTAGCCGAGGCGAAGGATCTTTACTCCATACGCGCGGTGCTAGAAGGGCTAGCAGCGCGACTGTTCGTGGAAAATGCCAGCAACGCGCAGCGGAAAAAGCTGGAACAGGCGCTGAGCGACACGGCACGGGCGTATCAAAACAACGATCCAACGGAAATTCTGGAATCCAAGAATCGTTTTTATGACGTGCTGTTTGAAGGAGCGGGCAGTGAAACGCTTTCCTCCATGATCGGCACGCTCCACGTGCGAATCTGGCGCTGGCGCGCGCTCGGGCTGAGTCATCCGCAGCGATCCGAAAAACGGTGGAAAGAAAGTATTCGCGGCTTACGCGCCATGCTTGCGGCTATTGCCAAACGCGATGCGTCCCTGGCGGAAAGTATTCTGCGCGACGAGACCACAAAAGCTGCGGCGGAAGTGATGCGCTTGCTCATGAACAAAGGAGTAGGCCAGTAGCTGGTACGACGCGCAGTTGGCGACAATTTTATTTAAGGAGCAGGCATGGCAACTGATTTTATTGTTCACGACAAAGCGGATACTGTCGGCGTTGTGGTAGTCGAAGATGTGCAGCCGGGCAAGGATGTGACCGGCTGGATCATGGAAACTGACGAGACAATCCGCTTTAAGTCCCTCGATGCGGTGCCGCTGGGGCACAAGATTGCGCTTCGCGATCTAAAAGTTGGTGACACGGTTCTGAAATATGGCCACGACGTCGGGCGCATCGTCGCAGATGTTCCCAAGGGCCGGCATGTGCACGTTCATAATCTAAAGACGAAAAGGTGGTAACCGTGGGACAGCATCCATTTTTCGGATATCGGCGCGAGAATGGGCGTGTGGGAATTCGCAATCACGTAGTCATTTTGCCGCTCGATGATCTTTCGAACGCCAGCGCGGAAGCCGTCGCGAATAACATAAAAGGCACCATGGCTCTTCCCCATGCGTATGGCCGCTTGCAGTTTGGAGAGGATCTGGAGCTGCATTTCCGCACGCTGATCGGTACCGGCAGCAATCCCAACGTCGCGGCCTGCGTGGTTATCGGCATCGAGCCAAGCTGGACTGGACGCGTGGTGGAAGGCATCGCAAAAACCGGCAAGCCGGTTGTGGGCTTTTCGATCGAAGGTACCGGCGACATCAACACCATTGCTGCAGCGTCGCGCAAGGCCATGGAATTTATGCAATGGGCTTCCGAAAAACAGCGGGAAGCCTGCTCGATTAACGAACTTTTTGTTTCCACCAAGTGCGGCGAGAGCGACACCACATCCGGACTTGCTTCGTGCCCGACCGTCGGGAATCTCATCGACAAATTCGATCCGCTCGGCGCGACTACCTGCTTCGGTGAAACGTCGGAGTTAACGGGAGCGGAAGTTGTGTGTGCCAGCCGCGCCGCTACTCCGGACGTCAAAGAAAGATTCATGCAGGTGTTCAACGCTTATCAGGACGTGATTGACCGACACAAGACCAGCGACCTTTCGGAATCTCAGCCGACTAAAGGAAATATCGCCGGCGGATTGACCACCATCGAAGAAAAAGCGTTTGGAAATTTGCAGAAAATTGGGAGAAAGACAAAATTTATCGACGTTTTGAAGCCAGCGGAAACGCCTGCGAAGGGCCCCGGTCTGTATTACATGGACACTTCCTCAGCGGCGGCAGAGTGCGTCACGCTGCAGGCCGCGGCGGGATTTGTTGTCCACCTTTTTCCAACGGGGCAGGGGAACGTAATCGGAAATCCAATCGAACCGGTGATTAAACTCACTGCAAACCCCAAAACTGCCCGCACCATGGGCGAACATATTGACCTGGATGTGTCCGGCATTCTACGGCGAGAGATGTCTCTTGATGAAGCGGGCGATCGCCTGATCGATATTACTATCAGGACCTGCAACGGACGGCTCACCTGCGCGGAGGCTCTAGGACATCGCGAATTCGTAATGACCAAGCTGTATCAAAGCGCCTAGTGCGCAGGCTTTTTCGAGAAAGTTTAGCTACGGGAAGCGGAAAGACGTCATGAAATATTGCCGATTCACATTCAAGGGCAGCCCGCGTTACGGCCTCGTGGAATCTGTAGGGGGCAAAGAGCAGATAACCCACGTGCTGACGGTTCCGCCCGAACAAGTCGGGAATCTGCAGTCCCTCCCCAAAGAACCAATCGACGCGATCGCGTTCAGCGATGCACCGCTGCTGGTGCCTGTGCAACCTTCGAAAATTGTTTGCGTGGGCCGTAACTATCGTGCCCATGCTGCCGAGATGGACCATGAAGTTCCTACGGAGCCGCTCATCTTTTTCAAGCCACCCTCTTCCCTGCTCGACCCCGGACAGAATATTTGCCGCCCGTCCATTTCAGAGCGCACCGATTACGAAGGCGAACTTGGCGTGGTGATCGCGCGGCGCTGTTATAAATTGCCGGCCAACGAGGATGTGCGTCCTTACATTCTTGGCTACACCGCGCTGAATGACATGAGCGCGCGAGACTTTCAGAAAAAAGATAATCAATGGGCGCGCGCAAAAGGCTTCGACACGTTCTGTCCGGTCGGTCCGCTGGTGACGGATGAAATCGATCCGTGGAAGGGCGTAAACATTGAAACCCGTGTAAATGGCGAGGTACGCCAACGCGGAAACACGCGCGATTTTGTCTTCGCGCTGGATGTGGTGATTCACTACATTTCGAGCATCATGACGTTGATGCCGGGCGATTTGATCGCCACGGGAACGCCGGAAGGCGTGGGCCCGGTAGTGGCCGGCGACGTTGTGGAAGTTTCGGTGGAAGGCGTTGGAACGCTGCGAAATCCACTTGTAAGCGATTAACGCTGCTGTTGCTGGACCCTAAAAATTCAAACTGTCACGGAGCTGCCGCCGATATTACGGGTCGAACTTCCTGAGCTATGATTTTGCAGCGCCGGCCTGAATTGTGGTCTGAAAACTGATGGACATAACCCACTTGCCCTCCCGCTTGATCCACACGCGGATTACGTGAATAGGTTTGCCGGTGTACGGCTGGTGCAGGCAGGTCATCACGATGGTGTCTGGGAAGTCAAACATCTGCGCAGAAACCAATGGCGCTGGTGCCGAACCGTAGCCTGTTTGTTTCTGCAGATTGAGTGTTGCGATGCGATCGGCCTTGAACACCGGATGGTCGCTGCTGGAACTTACCGTGACGAACTCTTCGTCGACGTGCGGTGACCAAGCGGACGCATCGTGATTGGTTACTCCCGTCTCCAGCGCCTGCCAAGAAGCGATCACCGATTGTTCAGCTTCATTTTTCGGATGGAACGGAACCGTTTTGCAGGGATTCTCGCAGTCCTTCACTCCTGTCCCGCCCGGTACCGGCGCCTGTTGCGCCTGTGAGACTTCATGATAGACGAGGGCAATCGCCAATTCGTGCCGCGCTTCGTCCAAATGCGGAGAACATGAATTTTGTCGCGCGTGCTCAGGATGGCGATGACCTGGCCGTAGTCGCGGTGTTGTAGCTGCGCTCCACCTTCGGCACCAGCAGCGGGCGCCGGTAGGCTGGAGAGCACTTCCGCTTTCGTTGACGTTTTTCCTTCGGCGTTTGTCCAGGTGAATTCTGTGTCGAGAAATCTTGCAACAGCCGCGCTATCTCCTTGGGCAGCGGCCTGCACAAACGCACGGTCGGCCTGGAGAACGGTTTGCACGCTATTTTCCACGCCAGCTCGTGCGGCAAACATTTCATGCGAGAGCGAGGTGAAAACAAATCCAATAACAAAACAAATCAGCGAGCGGCGAAAGAGTGTTTCATTCCGCAAAACCTCCGTGTTTTTGTTGCGGCCGCACACGAAAAAAGGGCCGGAGAACACCGGCCCTTTTTCAAAACTACACTTGCCCTAGAACGTGAGTTTCAAACCAAGCTGAATGGCTCGCGCGCTTCCCGAACCGAGTACGGGGTTGAACGACGCAACGTCGGGCGTGGCGCAGCCACATCCGAATGGGCCTGCGGAAGGATCGGCGGTAGCTCCTGGGCCATAGCCGCTGGTGCCGCCCCAAGGATTGGCGAAGTTGGGGTGGTTAGTGAGATTGAAAACCTCGGCGCGGAGCTGCGCAGTCAACCGTTCTTTAAATTTCCAATTCTTGGAAATGGACAGATCCAGGTTACTGAAGCCGGTGTCGCGGAACACGTTGCGGCCCAGATTGCCAAACGCCCCCGCAGCATTTGGAACTAGTACCGATTTTCCGTTCAAGCTTACATAGCAGCCACCGGTACCGCCGCTGGCCGCGGCAAGTAAAGTATTCGGGTCACGGGACTTAGAAAGGCAAGTGTTCCAGAAAGCAGCAGTTTGGGCGTCGGACAGCGCAACCGGACCAGCCGGAGTTTGATAGGTGCAGTTGCCGGAAGCTGGGCCGACGCAAAGCGGGATGGATTCCTGGCCGCGAGACTTGAAATCGGTTGGATTGCCAAAGAAATCCCACCGGTCGGCCGATTCGGTGCTCCCGCTGAAACCATTGCTGCTGTCGAATGTTTGCCAGGGCTGAGCACTCTGTAACGTGACGATGGAATTGAGCTGCCAACCTTCCAGCAGCTGGAACCGTGTCTTGATCCCAGGAATTGTATACGTCAGAGAGAACGTGAACCGGTGTCTGATGTCGAAGTCGCTGGCACCGTATTCCGCTTGGGGGTTCAAGCTGTTTTGCGGAAGATACTGATTCCAGTTGTAGGACATGTCATCCAACGCGTGGGAATAGGTATACCCCACTACAAATTCCAAGCCATGGTAATTGCGTCCGGTCAAGGTGGCCTGCAAACCGTTATAGTTCGACCGGTACAGGTTGGAATAGAAATTGATATAACCCAGGTACGGATATTGTGCAGCAAATGGCAAAACCCCGGTGGCAAGATTGGGCTGGTTGATATCTCTGATACCCGCCAACTTCGAGCCATGGTTGCCGACGTAACTTGCGTCCAAAGCCAGCTTGCTGGAGAAGGCGTGCTGGATGCCCAAGGTCCAATTCTGAACGAATGGTGTTTTGTAATTGCGAGCCATGGCAAAAATGTCACAAGGCCCGGCGTCGCCACCAATACCGTCTCCGCAGGCCACTTGCTGGTTAATGTTCGATGGATAGATGGTTGCCCCGCCTACCGACGACCCATTCCAATTCAGTTGCGAAGCCGGCAGTGTGACGCCCGTCGTGACGATGTTTCCGATGGGCGGTGTCGTTACTCCGTTAACCTGAAGGGGCGCGCCAGTGGGCACCACATTTACACCGAGGGTGACCGTGTTGTTGGTGTTTTGTTGGTGGGTCCATGCGCTCTATTCCTGCAAAAATTAAGCTCTTTTGGTCGGCCAACGGCGGG
>CAXMLS010000282.1:0-2150 GCA_964194235.1 uncultured bacterium
G
Source organism: uncultured bacterium (assembly GCA_964194235.1). GTDB lineage: Bacteria > Acidobacteriota > Terriglobia > Acidiferrales > UBA7541 > Acidiferrum. The sequence continues at coordinate 2 of CAXMLS010000282.1, forward strand.
ATGCAGAATAGAGCGATGCTGATGACCCACAGGTCCGCACCCAGTCCTTCGCCCGGTCCAGCCGACGGCAGGGCGCTCAGCGGCGGGTAGCCGGTCCAGCCGTGCAGCGGCGCTCCTCCGGTCACAAAGAAAGCTGCGAGCATCACCAGGTAGGCTATCAACGTCACCCAAAACGACAGCATATTCAGGACCGGGAAGGCCATGTCCGCCGCGCCGATCTGGATGGGCAGGAAGTAGTTACCGAAGCCGCCTTGTGGTGCCGTCGTCAGCACGAAGAACACCATGATGGTGCCGTGCATGGTCAGCAAGCTTAGATAAGTCTCGGGCCTGATCTCCCCGATCAGCGGCAATGCCACCGAGGGCCAAATCAGGTGAATACGCATCAGCAGCGAGAGAAACATGCCGACAAACACCGCCGTCAGCGCGAGAAAATAATACTGAAGGCCGATGACTTTGTGATCGAGACTGAAGACCCACTTGCGAATGAATCCTTGAGGCGCTGCATGCGCGTGAGATTCGTGCGCAGCGAATTCCCGGGTAGCCATTTTATTGTTTCTCAGCCTCCCGCGCCGCCAGCCATTTGTCGAATTCTTCCTGGCTGACGACCTTCAGCATGCCGTGCATCTTGTAGTGACCCAGCCCGCAGAGTTCGGCGCAAGCTATCTCGTAATCTCCAATGGAAATGGGCGTAAAGTGCATGTGGATCGCCAAGCCCGGCACCGCGTCTTGCTTGAAGCGCATCGCAGGAACAAAGAAGCTGTGGATGACGTCTTGAGCCCGCAGTATTACTTCTACTTCGCGATTCACAGGCACATACATCGTTCCCGTCACGACATCGTCTTTCGACGCGGCGTCGCTTGTATCGAGGCCAATCGCGGCCTCGCCGCCCGCTGATGCGTCTATCAATTCCGGCTTGGCTGCGCCGAACTTACCGTCCGGCCCGGGATAACGGAAATACCATGCAAACTGCATCCCCGTGACTTCTACCTGCACGGCTCCCGGCTCAGCGGGGCGGAAACGCTCTGACGCCCAGATGGAACTGCTCATCAGGTTTAGCCCGACGAACAGAATTAAGGTGAGCACAGTCCAGACAATCTCGAGGGTATTATTGCCGTGGGAATAGTGCGCAGGTGACGATGTGCTACCGTCGCGATATCTCCATGCAAAGTAGCCTAACGCAAACTGCGCGGCCACGAACACGACACCCATGAGGAGGTAGGTCGTGGCGAAGTGATGGTCAATGCCAGCGGCCGCTGCGGACGCTCCGACCGGTAACCACCATGTCTTGGCAACGAAGAAATAGGTGCTGACTAATGTGATCAGCCAGATGATGACGAGAAGAACGAGGCCCATTTACCAAGGTCCTCCGAGACTATTTCTCCGCGTTCCTCACCACAGCAACTCGCCCAAACAGTGGAATTATGGGAGTGCGAACTGCAAACTTTGGCGAGTCTATCACAGGTTTTTGCGAGCGCAAGCGGGTTCTTACATGCTTCTGGTCGAGACTTCCTTCGGAATGTACCCGTGAATTCTTCCCGAATAAATTTGCGACTTACTACCTCGCAGACATGCATTGACGAATTTTCCCCATTCGGCTAACATCCGTCGCGTTCCCCGGGGGATTCAGTGGAATGGCAAGGACCTCGCGATGTTTCGCTCGATTACTTTCTCAATTCGGCGGGTTCCACGCACTCGTAACCGTCCAGCGATACCGCTGCGATTTACACCTCGCTGATTTTTCCTTCGCTCCCTTCACGCGTTGTCCTCCAGCAATATTTTTCTCCACCGGGCGTGCGGAGAAAATGGAACATCCTTATGAAGTGATCGTCGGCAACCCTCCCATTCACAGTTTGAGCAATCAGCGCGTGAGCGAGTTGAGGGTCCGGTCTTTCGTCCGCGCGCCGATATTTCAAACTATATTTGCATCCGAACCACAGGCCCACAGCTTAGGAGATGAAGTGGTGGCGCACTGCGCCGCCGTCTAATTTCGAGAACCCGTTTTCAGGAGGTATCGGATGGCGGGCCCTGAGAACAAGTCGGACGAACTGAAACCGGACGCGGCAAGAATGTCTGCCGCTGGCTCCGACGGCGCTGCCAACTATGTAGGCTCACCTGCCGTGGGTACCTCGAAAGCGGCAGCTGCGGCGGG
>CAXMLS010000283.1:0-1738 GCA_964194235.1 uncultured bacterium
GAAACTCCGTCGCTGATCAGGATTACGCAGTCGGTATTTTTCGCGCGCAGCAGCAGCCGCATCGCTGCTTCTTCCACGTGCACACCGTCGGCGATCAACTCGGCCGTAATGTCCGAAGAAGTAAGCACCGCGCCGATCACTCCGCTGTCGCGATGAGAAAACGGGCGCATGGCGTTGTACACATGCACTGCATGACGCGCACCGTGCGCGATCGCAACGCGGGCTTGTTCATACGTTGCGTCCGTATGTCCGATCGCCACGACCATTCCCGCTTTGCGCGCCGCGTCAATACAATGAATCGCGCCCAGCAATTCCGGAGCAAGGGTCAAAATTCTGGCGTTGCCGCCCGCCGCCGCAATAAATTTTTCCAGCAGTTCCGCCGAAGGCAATCGCAACCATTCTTCGGGATGCACGCCTCGTCGAAGCTTGCTCAGGAACGGACCCTCGAAATGAATGCCCAGCACTTCCGCGCGCGGATCGCCCGATTCATGCTGCCCGGCGATATACTTTGCGATGCCTTCACAGCTCCTGCAGATATCTTCGGTACTGGCCGTCACTGTGGTGGCCACAATGGAAGTCGTGCCGTGCCGCGCAACCATCTTGGTTACCGCGGCCATCGCTTCCGGCGTTGCTTCCATTACGTCGCGCCCGCCCGCGCCGTGAATGTGCACATCGACAAATCCCGGTATCGCGGATTTATCCGTCGCGATAATTTCGTTCGCATCGGTCGGCACGTTCATGCCTTCACGCGGGCCGATCGCTTCGATCACGCCCTCGCGAATTAAAATTCCCGCGTCCGCAATCTCTCCCGTGGGGGTAAGCGCCCGTGCAGCATGAATTAATGTTGTCGCCATGGCAGACAACATCCTAGCGGAAACGATGCCCTGCACAAAACGACATACCGGATTGTAGGGATTTCCTTACGCGGGCGCGTGATCGCCAGCACTAAGCGTGGACCAAAAAAAGGAGGACTCTCTGGAGTCCTCCTTCGCGATCACCGCCAGGTCGGCAATGATCTTTACTCATGACTTTTTTATTTGTTTAACGGCTCGCGGCAGTGGTACTTGCGCTTTCCTTGCCGGCCGACTTCGGCAGGCTCAAATAGCCGGTCGCCGTCGACTTGGTCACCTTGTTGACCACCAGTTCCAGCGCCGCACGGCTTCCGCCGGTGTAGAAGAAGATCGGCTCGTTCACCGAACGGTTCTTCTTTTCAAAGCTCCGGTCGTCCGCCAGCACGTTGATGGTGTAGTGGTTCTTCTTCACATTGGTGTCTCGCAGCTCCACCTGTATGCTTCCAACTTTTTGCGCACCGCCTTTGCGCGTCAGCGAAAATTCGAAATAATCGCGCTGGCCCATGCGGCGCAGTTGATCGATCTCATCGTGATTGCGTGCGATCAGCGTGCCCATTTCGCTGCGCGCCATTTCAAGATTGCTCTTGGTCGCGTCCAGATCGCCTCGCACCCCGGTCACGTCGCCGTTTAGCTTGCTCACATCGTCGGCGTTCGCTTTGCTGGCGAGTTCCGTTTTTACCGACGTTTGCAGTCCGGTCAGTTTCTTTTCGTACGCCACCGTCGCGTTCTTGCTCTGTTTCCGTGCGGCGATTAAATCGGATTGCGTCACGTTCAGCTTGTTGGTCACCACGCGCAGATCGCTTTGCAGTTGCTGATTCTGCTCTTCCGCTTTCGCCAGCCGTTGCCCTAAAATTTCGTTCGTTTGTTTTACGGAAGCTTGTGTGGAC
>CAXMLS010000284.1:0-3933 GCA_964194235.1 uncultured bacterium
AAACAAAGCGCGAAAGCCCTGCCAATACTGTTCGTAAGTTAAGGCGTAAATATCCGAGCGCACCGATTGATAGACGTTGATCCGCAGCGGCGACTGGTAGCGCTTGACAACCTGCGCCACCTCCGCCAAACGCAGATAGTTGGCCTTCATCATCACGCTGATGAACGTGACCGGAGTTCCCAACTGGACGCAGCGCGCCGCCTGCTCGTGGATCAGCGCCCAATTGCCCGCGCCACGTTGCGCATCCTGCTCGCCTTCGGTCGGATAATCCAGGGAAAACTCGATGTCGTGAAACGCCCGAATCTCGTCATCGGTCAGCACTGCCGCGCTGTGTCCATTCGAAGTAATGGTCAGCTTCACCGGCAGAGTGCGGAGGAAGGCCAATATCTCACGGAACTCCGGGTGCATTCCATTTTCGCCCGTGCCGAGATTGACGGAGCGCACAGGAAGGCTGGCCATTGCGGCTTGCACTTGGTCGAGGCTCAACCGGTCGACACGCGCCGGATCGCGGTAGCAAAACGAGCAGGCCAGATTGCATTCGTTGGTCAAGCCGAGTCCGATGGCAAAACTCCCAGACCCTGCAGGACGCACAAAAGTAGGTTGCGCAGCAGGTTGTGTATTCGGTTGTAGGATACGTAGCGTCATCTTCATCTTTCCGCGATTTGTAACGCGCCGGAATGTTGGGCGATCGTCTGGATGTAGCGGGCAATAGCGGAAAACTGAGCCCGGCCCAGAGGGCATTCCAATTCGAGAAGTTGCCGGTATGTTTCGCGGTCAGGTTCTGCGAAATCCCGGTAGTTCGAAAATACGCGCACTCCATACTTAGCGGCCACGCGCAACGCGGCTTGCGCGAGTATTTATACTACATCGAGCGGGCCAAACAATCGGGCGGGCTTCCCGTAGAGAGAATCCACAACGGTCTGCGCGGAAAGAGTCTCGTTTGCAAGTCCTAAGTCTGGCGACTTGATCGCAGCCTTGAGCACTTCTCCCGCGCGATTCCGCACAAGCACCGAAAAAATGCCATCCTTTTGCAGGACGTAAGAAATGCTGCGAACGATTGCCGCAGGGTCGGCAACATATTTCAGGACGTTGTGGCAAACGACCAGGTCGAAGGACTCTGGCTCAAAGAGGTCCTGCAGTCGACCGGCGTCTTCCTGGCGGAATGAGATTCGTGACGCAACTCCGCGTTCGTCCGCTTCCTTCCGCGCAATCGCCAGCATCTCTTCCGAACTATCCAGCAGCACAACTTGAAATTCTTTTCTTGCGAGGCGCACGCTCATGGCGCCAGTATCGCCTCCGAGATCGAGAATTCGCCGCTGGCGTTAGAGATCGGGCAGAAATCCTTGCAAGTTCTCCCACGCGAGATCGGAGCGTAACCTCCCCGAGGGAGTTTTCAAATAATTCGAATATTTTCCCGCTTCTCGAAATTGTGTGGCTTCCAGCATGCAACTCAGACTCCCACTGTTCTACGGGAGACATTGTCTCCAATCCAATCGGATGCGATCACCAACACGTAAATCACGATGAGCAGCGTTGCCAGCCGGGAATAGAAGCCAAGCTGCACGTTGTTGTAGATGGCTTGTCCCAAGCCACCACCGCCCACCAGTCCCAGGATTGCGGAGATGCGCAGGTTCGTCTCCCAGCGCAATACGGTGTATCCGGCAAGCATCCGTCTTGCCTGAGGCCAGATAGCCCACGCCAGCAGCTGAATGGGGCCCGCGCCGAGTGCGCGAAGCGCTTCCAGCGGCTGTTGCGGAACTTCTTCCAGAATCTCCGCATAAAGTTTTCCCAACACCCCGGCAGTGTGTACACCTACGGCTAAGGTCCCGGCGAATGGACCGATACCAACGACGACGATGCAGATCAACACCCATACCAGATCGGGGATCGAACGCAGCAAATTCAGAAGAAGGCGTGCCGCCCAGAAAACGCTCAAGCGCGCTCCGCGTTCAGCCCGCGATCGGAAACCAGGCGAATCCGGCCGAACCAAAACCAAAGTCGATGTTGCGGGGATCGCCAGGATCGCACCGATAACGATGCCCAACAGTGTTCCCAGAATCGAAATGGCCAAGGTTTGAATCAGCAAAGGACCGAGACTCAGCACAAACTCTTTCGCAAAGTCGGGAGGGAACATTCCGCGACTGAACCTCAGCATGTTTCTTAATAAATTTCCCTCGCTCAAGTGCTCCGGCGTAAACCCCGCGAGATAAAAACTGGCGGCTATGACCGCAAGCATCGCTGCGTAACCGATAGCATGCAATGCGAAACGCCTGGTTCGACGATCTGGAGCTGTATTTTCTCTCCAGCGTTTGCGAAAGCCCTCGGCGTTGGGTTGCAGGCGCGCCCGGAGGCGGCGGCTCGCAAAATCGGTCGTCGCTAGCAAAAAAACAAACGCCAGGATCAGCGTCATCACCTGCCGATACTCGAAAAGGCGCATAGAGAGGCTGATCTCGTACCCAATTCCTCCGGCGCCGACGAAGCCCAGAACGGAAGCGGCACGAACGCAGCATTCAAAAGAGTACAGCGTGTAAGCCAGCACACTCGGAAACGCTTGCGGCCAGATGCCACGCAGGAAAATCTGCCCACGGGTAGCTCCCGTAGACTGCAAAGCCTCGAGCGGTTGAGGATCTACATCCGCAAAGACATAGGCATAGACGCGACCTAACACACCGATATATGCCAGCGCGAGTGCCAACGTTCCGGCGAGCGATCCTAATCCCACGGCAGTCACAAACAAGAGGCCCCAAACCAAATCCGGTATGGCGCGCAGAAATCCCAGGAACACAAATACTGCTCGACTGCCCCACGACCGCAATGTTGAGCTGGCATTTCGATTTTCCACAGCGGACAAGATTCCGCGCTGCCACAAAATGGGGGTCGCCAGCATTCCAAGCGGAATGGCGACCAAGACCGAAAGAATTGTGCCGGCGATAGCGATGGCAAGCGTGGAAGCAATAGCGCGAAACACGATGCGCAAAAAATCGCCAGAAAGCTCAGGAGGGAACAGACCGCGGAGGAAAGTCCACAGAGCCGCAAGCGTCGCGGGCTGCAACAAAGTATTCACCCGGACATCGTCAACCTTCCAGCAGATGGCCAGAACAATCGAGGCACCGAGTACCACGGCTACCCGGAACGGCGTCAAAATGCGTTCCTGGAAGCTGCTCCTATTATCGACTGCAGCCAAATTCGCGTTGGAAGCGATTTTCATCCTGAACCTGCCGACCCTCCCCGGAACGTTTGCGGTAGAGATCGCGCAAAAGGTCTTCATGCACCTCGCCCGATGCCCGATCAAAAGTGACGTTGCCCGACCGAAGGCCGATGACCCGCGGAAAATGATCGAGGGCCAATTCGACTTTGTGCAGTGCGATTATCAGGGTTCGCTTACCCTCCGAGCCCACGCGGATAATCAAAGATACGATCTCCTCCGCGAGCGCGGGATCGAGCGAGGCCACCGGCTCATCCGCAAGAATTACTTCCGGCTTTTGCATGAGGACGCGCGCGATGGCCAACCGTTGTTGTTGGCCTCCGGAAAGTTCGTCCGCGCGAGCGTGTCGCTTGTCCGCGAGTCCCACAAGTTCGAGGGAGTGCATAGCGTCTTCAGCGTCAGTTTTAGCGGGAGCAAAAATGTTGCGGATTGTCTGCGCTAACGACCACCGCCCCAGGCCGCCACACAATGTGTTGTGCAGGGAGGTAAGGGAAGGGACCAGGTTATGCTGCTGGTAGATGGTGCCAATGCGCTGGCGCGTGCGACGCAAGTCTCCGCTGGACATGGCCCCGAGGTCTTGCCCATCCACGCGGACCGACCCGCTGGTGGGCCGCAGCGTGGCGTTGAGGATGCGGAACAACGTCGTCTTCCCTGCGCCGGAGCTACCGAGAACGGCCATGTGCTCACCGTCCGCCACAGACAGAGTAATGCCTGTCTCTTATACACAT
>CAXMLS010000285.1:0-14663 GCA_964194235.1 uncultured bacterium
GGTACACGTGGCACCGTTCATTTTCACGGGCACGTCTCTCGGCAAACGTTGTTTGAGGCGTTTCATACAGCTCGCGTCGCGGTATTTCCGTCCTACGCGGAAGCATTTGCTATTGCGCCGCTCGAGGCCATGGCTTGTGGCTGTGCGACGATCTACAGTTCTCGCGGCAGCGGCCCTGAGTTGATGGAACACGGACGCGATGGTTTGTTAATAGACCCTGATCAACCCGAGGAGCTTGCTGCCGCTATCGTTCGAATGCTATCCGACCCGCAATTCGCCAAGCAGGCCGGCGATCTGGGTCAGGCCAAGATCCGCGAACATTTCTCGCTCGAGCGACTCACGGAGTGCAACCTCGCTTTTTATCAGCATTGCGCAGACGAATTCCGAACGCGTCAGACGGCACGAACCTCACGCTTCCCACAATCGTCGGTAGCTTCCGAAACCCATTAACATGCTCCTCTCTGTAATTATCTGCACCTATGCACGCGCGGAAGCCCTGCTGGATTTATTGGGTTGTCTGCTCTTACAGAGCTACAAGAACTTTGAGGTGCTGATTGTAGACGGCAGCGGTGAGAACGAATCTGTTCGAGATGCAGTTTCGTCCTTTCGAGCGAAATACGGAGAGACTACCGATCTATCCTTTATTCCGTCGCCAAAGGGTTTGACGCGGCAGAGAAACATCGGAATGCGGTACGCGAAGGGAAATTTGTTCTGTTTTTTTGACGACGATATTACCTTTGATAGTCACTTTCTGGCGCAGGTGGTCGCGCTGTTTGAGCGTACGGACCTCCAAGATATTGGCGGACTCACTGCGTATGATACACTCAATTATCCGGCTCCTCTTAGTATTCGCTGGCGCATGCGGCACCTACTTCGGGTAGTTCCCAGCCTCGAACCGGGTTCCATCGACCGGCTGGGGCGTTCTGTACCTCTCGGGTTTATGAAGCCCTTTTCAGGTGTGAAGTCGATTGGGTTTTTCGGTGGCTTTTGCATGATCTATCGCCGTTCGGCTATTTCCAATTTGTGGTTTGACGAGCAGCTGCCCACCTACGGCGGCGAAGACAGGGATTTTTCGTTCCGGGTCGGCCAAAGCTCTCGTCTGTTGATCAGCGGCGATTTACACGTGCAGCATCACCGTGCGCCAGAATCGCGCGAGGGCGACATCCATCGTGCCTATCAGGATGGATTCGGTACCGGGCGCACATTTAACAAGCAATCTGCCCCGTCCGACTACACGATGTTGCTGTGGGTCGTCTTCGGAGACATTATCGTGAGTGTTTTAGCGTTTGTACGTAAGCCCTCGCGAAAGAGACTGTTATTGACATTCGCCAGGCCTCTAGGAATTTTGGCAGGCTTTCGATCCAATATCGCCCAAGGTTTCAAACGCTGCACTACCAACACCGCAGATTTCAGGAACTAGAGTGAGTACCGTAAATACAATCCAAGTGCATTCCCTAGGCATAATTCGGGCTCGTCTCGCCAAGCTACACGTGCGTATACTCCTGGAAGTTGCAGTTTGCGTCGTACCCGCCATGACTCTGGTTGGCTTTGGCGCTCTTTATGCCGGCAGTCGATGGCTGTTTGGCGCTATGCTCGTTTTTGTGGTGCATCATTTCATGGTGCGCAAACAAACGGAAGCAATCACCCTTATCGTGGCACTGGTGCCAGCTATGATGCTCATGCGCGGAGCTTTCTACTACAGCGCACCAATCGCAATTTCGATTGCGGCGGTCCTTGTCCAACTGAGTCTCTCTACGGAGGCTCTGGGTGACTTCAGAAGCAATAAACTGCTGGTTGGCCTGGTTTTGGTTTCAGCCATGTATTGGTGGGTATCTTTTGTACGAACCGGCGACTATTTCTCAAATATGCGAGTTCTGGAACTTTCTCTGGCGGCCGTTAATGTCTATTTATTGGGACGTCATAGATCGTACTTGGCTACGGCAATGGTGGGACTGGCACTCTCGGCATTCAGTGTGGCCGTCGGCTTGCTTCCTTACGGAGATAGACTGGGGATCGGCCGAGTAGAGGATATTTCTATCGGAAATCCAATTGCCCTTGGTCTTTCTGCAACCCTGGTGTTCCTATTAACCGTCGTGGATAGAGGGCGATGGCTGTTGGGGGAAAGACACCTCATTTGGCAGACACTACTTGCGATGTTGGCAGCGATTTGCCTTGCTCTCTCCACATCGCGCGGAAGTTGGCTAGTTACGTTGGTGGGGCTGATGGTTATCCTGATTCTTAACAGGCAATCCAGGAAGCCGCTATTGGGCATCCTGCTGCTGGTCTTTATCGCAATCGCAGCATTGTTACAGACTGACCGAGGAACAGCCATAAAACACTACTTCGATAATGCTTCTTCGGAGAAGTCGTTAGATAAGAGAACGACAGGCCGTGCTGACCAATGGGCATCTTTTCCGCGAGTCCTCGGAGATTCACCTATATGGGGATTTGGCCCAGGCTCTGGTAAAGCCGTTTCACTTCGGTATACGAAGGAAGGAAAACCGTGGCACGCCCTGTACCTTTTCGTGGGTACCGAAACCGGACTCATCGGCCTTTTCGGCCTGGCGGTTTTTTTGGGAACGTTGATGCTGCGGGGATTCGCCCATTGGCAATTCTGTGGTGAACTCGCACCTTTGCTGGCCTTGCTATGCTTTATGGTCATTGGGGTTTCCGTTTCTGGTATCGATGCCATCTCTGGATTGTTTCTCGGTTTCGCTTTTCTCGGCAGCGACTCACAGATCATCAGACTACGGCGCGTTGCCTCATCGAAAGGCGTGAAGTGTACGCTATCTCAGTGCGAATTGGCCCTATTTACTGAATCATTTCATTCTGACTTCGGGAGCTGTTTGAGGATCCTTTATTGAGGGGTACGTTATTAGACGGTTTTCTAGCACATTTCAAAGTTCTGACGTTGCTGTGACATAAAAATACAATTCAAATGACAACTGAAATCAGCAAACTACTAATAGTTTCCCACGTTTGTCATTACAATCACGCCGGGAAGATTTATGCATACGGCCCCTACTCTCGGGAAATCGATGTCTGGGCAGATCTGTTCCCGCAGATTCTCATTGCCTCCCCGGTGCGAAATGAAACTCCTCCCAATGATTGCTTGGCATTTACGCGTCAGAACATATCCATGATTCCCCAAACTCAGACAGGCGGCGACACCTTCTCAGCGAGGCTTCTGCAATTACTACTTCTGCCGTTGCTGCTTTGGAAGCTTTCGCGTGCCATGTGGGGTAAAGACGCAATTCACGTGAGGTGCCCCGGAAACTTGGGCTTATTGGCCGTAATACTTGCACCGCTGTTTTCGCGCCGACTGGTGGCGAAATACGCTGGTCAATGGAACGGCTACCGCGGCGAACCATTTAGCGGCCGGCTTCAACGTTTCCTGCTTCGTTCCGTCTGGTGGCGGCGAGGCATTGTTACAATCTACGGCGAATGGCCGAACCAACCGAAACAAATTGTCCCGTTCTTCACCTCCATGATGACAGCTAACCAAGTCCGACAAGCATCGGCAGTTGCTCTGACGAAGCATCTGACTGTGCCTATTGAGGTTCTGTACTCCGGACGGCTAGCTAAACCCAAGGGCGTCGACGTTCTGCTGCGGGCGGCCCGCGTGCTCGAAAATGCAGGGCTGGATTTCCGACTATCGATTATTGGCGATGGAATCGAGGCGGCCCCCCTCAAACAACTTGCTACCGAGTTACACCTTAATCACAAGGTAGCTTTCATCGGGGCTCTTCAATTCCACGAGGTAATGGATTGGTATGAGAAGGGGCACATTCTGGTCCTGCCGTCCAGGGCCGAAGGCTGGCCAAAAGTTTTGGCAGAAGCGATGTGCCATGGATTGGTATGTGTCAGCACCAATCAGGGTTTAATCCCCTGGTTGTTACGCGACAAAGGTTTCGTTTTCAATGTCGGTGACGTGGAAGCATTGGCGTCTTATTTGAAATACTTAATCAGTAACCCGGCTGAATACAATAAATTATCGCGGGAGGCTGCGAAGTGGGCCCAAAACTACTCCATTGAAGGGCTAAGGGACGCCTTGCAAGCACTTCTTTCGAAGAAATGGACCACCCCGGTGAAGCCTTCATTCGTCGAGGCACAGGTCCGTGAGACTTAATTCCATCGCGAGTGAAGAATTCTCACCAGCTTTGGGCGCAAGCTGTGCAGTCGCATCAGCTGTCCGTGTGATGCATCTAGTGGATTCGCTCGCAATGGGCGGAGCAGAACGAGTGGCCGTTAACTTGGCAAACCTCCTTTCCCGTCGAGAATACTGTACTTATTTGTGCACTACGCGTAACGACGGGCCGCTGGCTGGGCTTGTGGCTCCTCACGTCAAACGATTGCGGTTGGAGAGAACGAGCACATGGGATGTGGCGGCGCTGCGATTGTTGGTAGCGTTCATTAAAGCTCATCAAATTCAGATTCTCCACGCTCACGGAACGGCCCTATTTGTCGCCAGACTTGCAGGATTGTTTTGTTCTGTTCCGGTGATTTGGCATGACCACTATGGTCGCTCCGATCTCAATGACCGCCCCGTATGGCTGTATCGTACTGCAGTTCGCAATATCGCTGCGATTATTACGGTCAACCAGACGCTGGCGGACTGGTCGCGCCAGCGTCTGCGCGTTGCGCGGCACCGCGTGCGATATATTCCAAATCTGGTCGATTTTCCAGACACGGAGTTACCCGTACCTAGTCTTTCTGGAGTGCGTGATAAGAGGATCGTGTGTGTTGCCAACTTCCGACCTCAGAAAGACCATCCCACGCTGCTCCATGCCATGGTACTGATAAGAAATCAGGTGCCTACTGCGCACCTGTTGCTAATCGGCGGTTCGGATACGGCAAGCTATATTAATGACCTTCGCAGACAGATTTCGGAGCTCGGGTTGACCGATCATGTTTCGTATTTGGGCCAGCGGCAGGACGTACCAGCTATTCTTCGTGCTTGCGATATTGGAGTTTTAAGCTCTATTTCTGAGGGACTCCCGCTCGCTTTGTTGGAATACGGAGCTGCCGGCCTTGCGGTGGTGGTTACAAACGTCGGCCAGTGTGCTGAAGTCATCGGCAATGGAACGGCGGGAATTCTCGTTCCACCCTCTAACCCTGAGAAACTTGCACAAGCATTATTATCGCTTCTCTCTTCCGGCGAGTATCGGCTTACTCTAGGAAGAGAATTTCGGAAAAGAACACAGACTTTCTACAGTTCAGGACCGATCATCGGGCAAATTAGCGATGTCTACCGCGACGTTCTGCAGTAATTTCAATAATTTCATCAGCTGACTCAAATTTCAGAATTACACCCAAATGAGCCCAGTAAAATTGTGGTCGGATGGACGTCGGGAGGTTAAGGAACGAACCTGGTGTTGGCTAGTGCGCACGATTGCACTTCCTCTCGGCGATCTTGCTTTCAAACAGCATATGATTCCCCGGCTGCGTTTTCTTGAGCAAGCCCAGTGGTGGGACAGGGAAAGGTTGCACCAGCATCGCGACCGTCAACTTGCCGAGCTTATATCCATTGCATACCGCGAAGTTCCTTTCTATCGAGCTCTCATGCAGCAAGCTCGTGTCGCTCCAAACGATGTCAAGACCGCAGCCGATTTGGCCAAACTCCCGGTGGTTACCAAGGAGATGCTGCTCTCCTCTTACCCTGATTTAGCCACGCGACCCACCGGTCAAACAACGTATGAGGTCCACACCTCAGGTTCAACCGGACAAAACTTTGCGGTTCGGGAAGATGCTCAGACGGCTGGTTTGTACCGCGCTTCATTCCTGCTATCGCTCGGATGGGCCGGATGGGAAATCGGAAGACCCCACATGCAGACCGGCATGACCCTGACCCGAAGTCTCGACCGGAAGCTCAAAGATATGCTTCTCCGTTGCCACTATGTTTCCGCGTTCGATCTTGATGATACCCATCTCGATATCGCATTGGATGTGATGGAGCAGCGTAAGATCGAACACTTATGGGGGTATGCTGCTTCCTTGTACCATCTGGCACGCCGAGCGAATGAAAAAGGTTGGAATCGATCGATGCGTTCAGTGGTGACCTGGGGGGACAATCTGTACCCGCACTACAGGCGTGAGTTGGAATTGGCTTTTCACACCCACGTTTCGGATACGTACGGCGTTGGCGAAGGGCTGCAAGTTTCAGCGCAATGCGGCCAGGGAGACAGCTATCACGTTCACGATCTGGATGTCATTGTTGAATACCTCGATGATGATGGGAATTGCGTATCTTCTGGGGAACCGGGCAACCTGATTCTCACACGACTGCACCCCGGTCCGATGCCGCTCATTCGCTATCAAGTTGGAGACATCGGCATTGCCGGGGATCAATCGCCGTGCGCCTGTGGGCGAGGACTGGATCGCATGAAAGACATTCTGGGACGAGATTCTGACGTCGTTGTCACTCCGTCCGGGAATCGCCTCATCGTTGAATTCTTTAATGGTATCTTCGATGATTTCCCGGAGGTGAATGCTTTTCAGGTAGTGCAGGAAAGCATTGACGCCGTGCACGTGGCGCTCGTACCTAACCGCGATTTCTCCGAAAAGACACGTCGTGCCCTCATCGCTGCTATGCAAAGCAACGGTGCCGCCGACTTGAAGATCCACATTAGTTGCGTCAACGAAATTCCACTCACCGCCGGAGGCAAGCGTCGGTTTGTAATCAATAAGATGCCTAAGCGAGAATCGCTACTAAGTCTTCCAACTTGACGCTTTGCGCCCGACTCATGGGTGGCGAAGGCGAAATACTAGATGAGCTCACTCTTATTACTGCCAACGATGGACTGCGGTCCGTGCGATGAAAAACGTCCATTGCTAATGGTCAGCAATTTCGTATCATCGTCAAACAGTGCTAGAGGTATTTGTGATGATTTATCACTCCGACTGACTTCGTCGGGCTGGTCAGTTCTCACCACATCAAGTCGTCTTAGCCGTTCGAGCCGGCTTCTCGATATGCTGCATACTTCCTGGAGTCGCCGGAATCAATACGATGTAGCACTAGTAGACGTTTTCAGTGGACCAGCATTCTTTTGGGCGGAAGCGGTATGTTTTCTACTCCGGCAGCTTGGGAAGCCGTACGTGTTAACGCTGCACGGCGGAAACTTGCCTGCGTTCGCGAGACGTTGGAGCGGACGCGTACGCCGACAACTATGTTTGGCGCAGGTCGTCACTACGCCGTCCCGATATTTGATGGAAGCGATGCGTCCTTACCGCGGAGACCTCAAGCTGCTTCCAAATCCTTTGGACGTGAAAAATTTCCATCATCGTCTGCGAGAGCACGTCAGGCCGCGAGTAGTCTGGCTAAGAAAATTCCACCATCTTTATAACCCGTCCCTGGCGCCGCGCGCTATTGCCCTCTTGAAGGACGAATTTTCCACCATAGAGTTAACGATGAGCGGACCGGACAAGGGAGACGGCGCCCTGGCCTTTACTAAGCGAACTTCGGCGGAGCTAGGAGTCTCCGCCCACATCAAGTTCCGATCTACTGTCCCGGCACCCGATGTGCCCGCTCACCTCGCATGGGGTGATATTTTCCTGAATACCACAAACTATGACAATACGCCGGTCAGCATTCTCGAAGCGATGGCGTGCGGCTTGTGCATAGTAAGTACCAACGTTGGTGGGATTCCTTTTCTGTTAAAGAACGAGCAAGACTCTTTGTTGGTGCCTGCCGATGACCCTGTCGCGATGGCCAAGGCGATTAGACGGATTCTCACCGAACCAGGGTTAGCGGGACGGCTTTCCGGCAACGCCCGACGGAATGTACAAGCATTCGATTGGTCCAACATTCTCCCGCAATGGGAGGAAATGTTGGGGAGTTTCCCATCCGCCGCTAACACCTGAGAACGTACTTAAACTCGCTGTTACTACAAGTCTAACTTGAAGTGTATCGGTAACATCTACGCTGGACGTCCGACATCCATGTCGCAAACCAGTTCGATTAAAAGTTCGATCGGTAGCTCATTAAGACGCAGGTCGATTTCTATCGTAATGGCGTGCAGAAACGAGGCCAAGCACATTCGGCCCTTCCTCAATTCTGTGTTGGCGCAGGACTTCTCAGATTTCAATTGGGAGGTAATCATTGCCGATGGCGAAAGTAACGACGGCACCTGCGAACTGCTCACTCAAGAGGCGCTTAGTAACCCCCGAATCATATTGATTGAGAACCCTGCTCGAATTGTGGCTACCGGTTTAAATGCCGCAATCAAGGTGGCCCACGGCGAGATTATCTTGAGGATGGATGCACACACAGAATATGCACACGACTATGTCAGGAAGTGTGTGGAAACCTTGGAAGCAACGGGCGCTTCAAATGTTGGCGGTCCGGCTCGAACAAGAGCCCAAGGCCTGCGCGCTCGCGCTATTCAGGCCGCGTATCACAGTAAGTTCTCTACCGGCGGAGCGAGATTTCATGACGACGGGTTCGACGGTTACGTCGATACTGTGCCCTATGGCTGCTGGCGGAAAGAAACCTTAGAGCGGCTGGGCCTGTTTGATGAACGACTAGTGCGGAACCAGGATGACGAGCTAAACCTGCGCATAACACGCGGAGGCGGTAAGATCTGGCAATCGTCCAAAATTGTCTCTTGGTACACTCCTCGCCCAACGCTTTTATCGCTTTTTCGGCAATACTTCCAGTATGGATTTTGGAAAGTTTCTGTCATTCGTAAGCACAGAGTTCCAGCCTCGTGGCGCCACCTGATGCCCGGAGGTTTTGTACTTGTCAACATAATTCTGCTCGTACTCCTTATCGGCTCTGCCGCATTTAGATTTCGGCTGCTGACTCTGGCAACGTTTTATTTGGAGATGATGATTCTTATTACATACACGTTGGGCTGCATCATAGCGGGATATTTTTCTGCTCGACGCTTTGGCTGGCAACTCTTTCGTTATCTTCCGGTTACTTTTGCTGTCTTTCACTCTTCTTATGGTCTCGGGTTCCTCTTTGGCATGCTTTATGCGCCTTTCAAGCGATCTCCCAGGGGCCAGTTAGGAAACTTCTTTAAAGGTGTAACGCGATAATCTGGCTCGCCACAGTACGTTCCGTAAATTTGAAAGCCACGAGTTCGCAACAGGAAGAACCGGCTAGATCGATCGACGCTGGATCGTTAAACGGATCGTCAGGGCCTAGCGAATAATCGAGTAAGCAAATTAGAACATCATCTGGTTTCAGTTCACATCAATGGGCGGCATGGAAATTCGTCATAGTGGTTTCCAGAGCCGAAGTTGTATCGTGTCACATAGGACGCGACCAGAACTCCGTTACTCAGTCGCGCTTCTTTAAACAGAGCAAACTTTATTCACTTTTGACTGTATGCAACTGCTTACCAAGGTTGTTCCAAAGTTAAGTCATAAAGCGAGGTACGTAGCATGCTGTTGTCAATTGTAATTCCCGTGTACAACGAGGCTGACGCCCTGCCCATGCTGTTCCCCGCTTTACGCAAAGTGCTGCAGAAGATGGACTGCGAGCACGAGATGATCTTCGTTAATGACGGTAGCAAGGACGACACACTCCAAATCCTCAAGAGCGCCGCGGACAAGGATCGGAGTGTCAAGATCCTCGCATTTAGCCGCAACTTTGGTCACCAGGCCGCGCTCACCGCAGGTCTGGATTTTGCTTCTGGAGACGCAGTTGTAGTCATGGATGCTGATCTCCAAGATCCCCCGGAAATTCTCCCCGAAATGGTTGAATTATTCCGTCGCGGCTACGATGTGGTCTCAGCGCAGAGGGTCAAGCGACAGAACGATACCCTGTTCAAGCGCGCCACAGCATACGGATTTTATTGGATGATGCGCAGGATGGTAGACGAACGCTTGGTTCCGGAAGTAGGTGACTTCCGCCTGTTTAGCCGAGCAGCCTTAGTAGCAATTCGTAAGTTCCGCGAACAGCACCGCTTTATGCGCGGTCTTGTGGCCTGGCTCGGACTAAAGGAAGTAATTGTCCCATTTCACCGACAGCCGCGTTCTGGCGGAACGACAAAATACTCCTTACTCAGGATGCTTCATTTCGCTTGGACTGCTATCTCTTCGTTTTCAGCTCTTCCGCTGCGGGTCAGCCTGGTCGTCGGCCTTTTGTTTTCGCTTTGCGGCCTCTTATATTTGGTGTACACCCTTTATGCTGCACTCGTCTTGAAGGTTACCGTCCCAGGTTGGACTTCGCTCGTTGCTTTGCAAGTCATTTTCTCGGGCGCGATGCTAACGGCCATCGGGCTCTTAGGCGACTATGTAGCCCGGATTTATGAAGAAGTTAAGGGGCGCCCGTTGTATGTAGTGACCGACGCGGTGAACCTAAATCAACCAGAAGAGCAAATCTCAAGAGCGGTGGTTCTAGGAGTTCGTGCACCGGTTTCCGCGACGATTTCAGTGCCTTATCATCGTGTTGCTAGCGGAGACTGACATGAGAGCCGAGTTTGACGAATACGCGCAAACCTATTCTGAACTGCTGAAGGATCCTCTCCGTGACGGTTTTGCCTCTAGTGATCACTTTTTTGCGCGGCGAAAACTGGCTATCATCCGTGATTTCTTCCGACGTCATGGCAAAGACACACGCGAAATCTCCTGGATAGATGTGGGCTGCGGCCAAGGTGACCTCATCCGTTCGGGTCAGTCCTACTTCAGTGCGGTCGCTGGTTGCGACCCGTCTACTCAAATGCTCGAGCAGTGCCGGGGCTTGGAAATTCGCCACCAAGAAGCCCCTAACTGCATTCCGTTCGACGACGAGAGCTTCGAGCTAGTCACCGCCGCGTGTGTTTACCATCATGTTGACTCGGAGTCGCGGGAGGCTTTGACCCGAGAAGTACTGCGCGTGTTAAAACCCGGCGGCATACTCTGTATTATCGAGCACAACCCCTTCAATCCCATCACGCAAATTATCGTTCGTCGATGTCCGGTGGATCAACAAGCGCACTTGCTGAGTGCCAGAATCGCGAGAGAGATATTTCGCGCAACGCGGATCGAGCTCGTCGAAACTCGATATTTTTTGTATTTACCGGAGCGCATTTATCACGCATTTTCATTACTTGAAGACCAAATGGCACGAATTCCTCTCGGAGGTCAATTCGCCATCTTCGGTCGAAAACCCTAATTTTGCGACGCTGGCTGATTCCCACGCCACCTGGACGTACGGATTCCTGTCTCGCGTTCCGGTGAATTTTAGTCTTTTTTCATGCGCCGAACACCGGGACATCACCTCCGTTCCAATTAAAAATCCGAGTGAGAGATCCATTGAAGCAAGCACAGCTTTACATTCAATTAGCAGCGCTTTCGCTGATCTGTTTGACGCTCGCCGCCGGCGCATACCTCAGCTTTCCTCTTTTTGACGATGCCTGGCTTGTTTTGACAATGAGAGAATTGGGTCCGCATGCTATTGCCCAGACTATGCCCGACAGGCCTGTTCTCGGCTTTATGGTGCAACGGATAGTCGATATTGGCGGAGTGAATAGGCTTTTCTTTGTATTCATCAACGCAACTCTGTGGATGTTCTTCGCGATTGAAGCCGCACTGCTTTTTCAGAAATTTTTTCCAGAAGTCAAGCATTACTCGATCGTCGCGGCCTGCTTGACCCTTGCTCCCATCGTTATTCAAACTCAATTATCAACAATCATTGTTGTCCTCCCTGCGAGTCTACCGACAATTCTTTGCTACGCCGGCATCTTGATCTTGCTCCGGGATACTGATGTAGAAAAGTCAAATGCAGGACTGTCTGTTGGCGTTGCAGCGCCTCTGATTGCCGCGGGGATTGCGATTAGTGAGTACGGCGTTGCCGCGAATTTGGTCGGGTTTGTCCTGTTAATCGGAGCGGCTTCGATGGCCGTTGGCGCAGCGCGACGTCGGTTGTTAATTTCCGCTGGTTGGGTTCTTCCCGTCACGTTGGCAGCCTACGTCCTCTTTACTAAGATCGTAAATCTTGGCGAGCGGCCTTCTGTCGCTCCAACGCATGTTCTTCAGTCGGTCCTTTCGAAGTGGATAGAGGTGCCATTCGATCTAATTGCAGGTACCTGGCGCGCGACGATCGCCGCATACGCAACCGCTCTGAGCACAATTACAATCGCTTACGACAGCAAATCAACTATCATAGGCAGCTTTGTGGGATTTGTGATGGCTGGTCTGCTTTACTTCGGTACTCGTCCACAATCAAATGGGATGACTGAGGAGAATCACTGGGACGAACCAATCAAACGCCGGGCGGTTTTCCTGATTCTGGCCATACTTGCAGGGCTCGCACCCGTAAGACTGATGGGTCGGCCCACGACGCTCACGGAGTTCGGTTCGCGATTTCTAATTCCTATCATGCCTGCGGCGGCCACACTGACGTTGGCGCTGGCCCTTCGGCTCTCCAACAGAAGGTTTCGATGTGTGCCGGTCGCAGTGTGCGGCCTCATTATCGGTTATGCTACTTGGAGCTTCACATACGCAACGCTCGGAAGGCATCGAACAATTGCGGCGCTCAGTACCGTGCTACAGCCTTATGTTACGCAAAGCGATGGCTATACTGTTGTGGTAGTTCCATTTGAAAGATTCGAATCGGAGCTGACCGCTACTGTTGCCGCCACTTGGCTTCCTGAGCTAGAGAAACGACTCTGGGTCGTAAGTGAGTCCACCGGAAAGTCTAAGTTCGGCGATCGTGGCACATGCCCTCCGGGCCTCGCACTGGACGCGGAAAATCGCAGAGTCATAAGACGTGGAAGGCTCGATAGGATTCTGTGGATAGAATTTAGATCCGGCAAACCTACCACGGTTGAACCATATTGCCTATTCACCACCGCGCCGGCGCTCACCCAGCTTCACTGACGTGAGCAGTCTCGCTTGAGCGCGCTTCACTCCGGGGGCAATCCGGATATTCAGGAACCGCAATGCGGACACGTAGCCGTAGCCCAGTGTCAGCACCCTCTTTTTGGTGTTTGGCGCGCACACCCGTAACACCGAGATCCGCGCCTTAACTTGAATTGAGGATTGCATCCGCCCCCCTACAGGGCAACAGCTCAGTTCGAGCGACAGGGCGTGCTCGATTCTGTGAAATTTCATACGAGGCGCCAAGAATTTCGATACGGGGGGGCGGATGTCGCTAAAACATCGGCGTTAACGGTACGTCAAACATTCCCGGGTTTAACAGTGCGGAAAATAGCTTCGCATTGCCCATTCCAACGGGTGATTCTCCAATGGGCGCAAAACAGTGTTCTTATGGGAAGTCGCCTTTCGATTAAGGAAGGCTCTGCCGCAAAGCATGTCGGTAATTTTTGGTTGAAAACCCCACTTTGTCTCAAGCACCGTTTTTTGTAGTGGCAAAACGTATTTTGAAAACGACATCTCCGTGCAAACGGCCGGAATGTTTCTGAGGGGACAATATGTCACGCATGAAAAGCTTCGAATACAAGTATCTTGTAGTAGAACCGTTTTTTCCTACCCTGTATCAGATGGTTAGGGGTAGGTTGCTCGATATCACGAATAAATTAGAAGCCCGGGCCACAATCCTCGACGTGGGAGGCCGAAAATCTCACTATACAATTGGGGTTCCGGCAGACGTCACGATTACGGATGTCCCTAGAGAGAGTGAGATCCAACACCGATTACATCTTGGCATTACGGCGCAGATGATTGCCGAACTCCGGACCCGGAGGAGCAATGTAACTGAAGTTTTACTAGACGACATGACCCGGTCTTCCTTCTCAGCTGCAAATTTTGACTGCGTTGTAGCCATAGAAGTTCTAGAACACGTTGAACAGGATGCGAAGTTTGTTCAAGAAGTACATCGCGTACTGAAACCCCAAGGGGTCTTTTTGATGACCACGCCGAATGGCCAGTATGTAAGAAATACTAATCCCGATCACAAGCGGCACTACACCAGGGACGAACTCAACAACCTACTGAAGTCAACATTTGAGTCTGTGAAGGTGGACTACGCGGTCAGATCCGGTTTCTTTTATAACCTCGGACTACGCTCATGGTCACTCAAAACACCAGTTGGCACCGCTCTAGCCATGTTTGGATCGTTCGTGAATTCTATTCAATCTGCGTCCAAAAGAGTCCGCAATCAACCACTCGGCACGCAGGAGCTCGTTGCGATGGCGCAGAAGCTTTAGTTTTCAGTGGTTGCAAAACTGGAAGGAGTTTAGCCACAGAAAAATACTGGCTAGTAAATATAAGATTACACCTAATGGGAAATCCTTCGGCTGGCGTGACAAAAGAAAATCCTTATTGGTTTGGTTCGCTGACCGCGTTCTTCCTAGCGGCTTCTATATGTACACTTTTATATTTCGTATTGGTTTCAAAATCACTGCCGACACAGGACGATTTCTGTCGCGCGGCTGCAGTTCCTGTGACAAATTATCCGCCAAAGGCCTTCCCTGTGGGTATTATCGCGTCTGTCGTTTGGTCGTATCACAATTGGAGCGCCAGATGGGCGGGGATCGGCCTTGAGACAGTTCTGTTGCGATTTTTTCGTCTGCCTGAATTCTACCCTGTCTTGCTGGTTTTCCTAGGGGTGGTTCAATGCCTCGCGCTCTACATCGCCGTTAAACAGTTTATCGCCGATACGCGTTCAGCTCTTTTCTTGACTGTTTTAGCAGGTTCGGGTGGCGTGCTCCTGTTCCCGGATTCAGTGAGTGGCGGCAAGCATTTGCTGACGCAGGTGGGCAAGACTGGTCGGA
>CAXMLS010000286.1:0-5275 GCA_964194235.1 uncultured bacterium
ATGTGTATAAGAGACAGAGATAGACCTGAAGGGCGCGTTCTCCGGCGTGATGGGCGGCGGTCAGGCGGTACTACGCGATTTCGCCACGGGCGTAAATTACGGCGCTTCCGACCCGCGAAAAGATGGCCAGGCAACTGCCGAATTGCCCGCCGAATAGCGCGGCAACGAACCAGCATTCGAGCTGGCTGTGCAGAATTTTGCACAGTCATGTCATCGGAAAGTGACTCAATCTTCCGATGTTTACGAATCGACGCTCACCACCGCAGCCTAAGTGCAGTGGAATCAGCGTTGTGTGCCGGTAACACGTGGCGTGCGGCATGCATTAGATCATTTGTACTTCTTGGGAGCAGCGTTAGCAGGAGAACAGATGCGGTCTCTTTTTAGCAGAATTCATCCCCTTTCGATCATCGTTCCTTTCCTCGCGTTTGCGGCGCTGGCTTCCTCTGCCCAGGCGCAAAGCATCGACGTCTCCGGACGCTACGAGTGCTCAGCCGCAAAACTTGGCGGTAAGAAGGTGAAGTGCACCGCGTCCACACTCACTTTGAAGCACGACGGTCGGTTCGAATTGCGTGGCTGGGAGGGCACCTATCTTGTGTCCGGCGAGTGGGTCGAAATGTCGGATTCGCTGATCAGGGCGCGCGCCAAAATGGCCCCAGGCCACAAGATTGTTTTGCGCTACTACGGAAAACACGGCCTCGCGGAAATGACCTTTGAGCGGCGGGTCGCGGAATTAGGAAAAACTTCTCTTAGTTAAAATTTGCCTGCGGTCCATCGAAGCGTGCGCATTTCATTGCGGTAGCGGCTTTTCAAACAGTTTTTGAAATAAACGGATCGTGCCCGGACCGTGTCCTGCGTAGTGATTGTTCGCATATCCCCATACCATCACGCCGCGCTTTTTGAACACGTGGCGGGCTTCCACCCATTCGTATAATTCCTTCTCCCGGTCGATAATGAGCTCGTTCCAGATGATGGTCGATTCCTCGATAGCTTTGCGATCGCCCAGCCAGCGGATATAAGTGAAGTCGGTGGTGATGGCATCGCCTTTGTCGAACCACTCGCGCGGACGCGGCATCCACGGATGATCGATCAACGCCAGTGCCACCCGGTGCTTGCGCAATAAATCAAAAAGCGGCGGCCCGAGCCAGAACCTGTTGCGAATTTCCAGCGCAAATCGCGCCCCGCTCGGCAGCGATTCCAGAAAGGGCCGCAGGCGCGCCAGAAACGCTTCCGCATCTTCAAAAACATTCCGATTGAAGTATGGAAACTGCAGCAGGATGGGCCCGCGCTTCTCCTGTAATGCGTCGGTGACGTCCAGAAATTCCGTCAACACGCTCTGCGCATCCACCAGCAACCGTTCATGCGTAATGGCCTGCGGCGCCTTCAGCGCGAAGCTGAATCGTTCCGGCGTTCGCGCATACCAGTTGCGCACAACATTTATCGCCGGGATCGCATAAAACGTGCTGTCCACTTCTGCGGTGTTGAACTGCGTGCCGTAATGCGTCAGGTAATCTTTTTGCGCTAGCCCGGCGGGATAAAAGCTCCCGGCCCAGCCCTTCGCCGTAAACGCCGAGGTACCCAGCCGCAATCCGCCGTTCTCAATATTCATGTGCCTGTGAGCGAAAATGTCGCGCGAACAATCGCAAATTATTCCAATACCGCGTCGTAAGCGGCTGCGGCAATTTCTCCCAGCGCCTCGCCTGCAACTTTTTGCGGAGCGTCAGGATCGCTGGGCAGGCTTACGTGATTTACGTACACCGCGAAAACCAGTTTCTCCCCGGACTTGGTAATCACGTAACCGGTCAGGCCCTTGCCATTTAACATCGATTTGCCGTTCAACTTATCCTCGGAGCCGAACGTTCCCGTCTTCGCAAACACGTGTCCGGCCCCGGCGGAATCTTTTTGAATGTTCGCCAGCGTTCCGTCCTTGCCAAGCACCGGCAGAGCTTTAAAGAAAATCGGATAGTCCGGGCGCGTCGTCCAGTACGTAAGGTAGTGCACCATGAACTCCGGGCTGAAGAGATCCGCCCAGTCTCCGCCCGCGCCGTCGCCCTGTGCAGCGCCGGAAAGATCCAGTTTTGCCGCCTGCAGAAATTCGCGTTCCACTCGAAAACCCGCGTCGAGAGGATTCTTCGCTTCCTTCGCCACCAAAAGACCCAGAAGATACGGACCCATTCCCGCATGCAAATTCTGGCTGACCTTCAATGTGACTTTAATTTCTTCCGACAGCGGTAAAGAAACATGTTCCGCCGCCAGGTTTTCCGGCACGTAAAACCGCCGGTAGCCCGCGAAATCCCTCATGCGCGAGTTGTCGCTTTTTTTGAATTGCACGCCCGCCGCGATCAGCGCCTCTCTTAGCACCGCAGACGCGAAATTGCTGGGGGAGGGAACTGCGAACGCAGCGGTTTGCGCGTCAGAACCCAACGGCAACCCGCCGGACAGCGTCACCACCACACTGCCATCGGAATTGGAAACAACTTCCGGCGAGTCAAGAACCGGCTTCGAGTTCTCCGCGGTCGTCTTTACGTGATTGACGAATTTAACGTATGAGGTGTGTGGAGAAGTTTCCAGTGTGGTCAAATCGCCTACTTTGGCGCCCGGTTTCCCGATTAAATCGATGACGTTGTCGTTGACCATGATGGACGACATCACCACGTCCGTGCCGCCCTCGCGCGCTCCATCCGGAAACAAACTGGAATCGATCAGCAATCGCCCATCGATCTTGCGAATGCCTTTTGCGGCCACCTGCTTGGCCAATTCCTTGATCACCGCCAGCGGATCGCCGGCCACCGCCGGCCCGTTGTAAGAGTGATCTTCGTCCACAAACGCCAGCGTGCCGTCCGCCTGAATACGATTAGAAAGATTCGGGTCGCCGCTCGCCAACAGGATCAGATCGCCCTTGAGCTTTCCGTTGCCATCGACAGGCCCGGTGCGGTAAATGCGTGTATGAAACCGATAGTCACCGCCGAGACTCGCGAGCAACGCTCCTTCAGTAAGAACTTTCGTCGTGGACGCTGGGACAAACATTTTGTCCGCATTCAACGCATACACCACTTTTCCAGAGTCCAGCGAATAGAATTCCACGCCAAAATTAGCATGAGCAAATTCCGGGCGGCTTACCACTCGCTGTATTCGCTCGGACAAAGTTCCGGTCGTTTGCGCGTGTGTCCAACCCGCAGTGACCAGCAAACACAAAAACGCCGCAAGAGTCGCCGCACCGCTCCGTAGCAACCCGCGTTTCAAACTTCGGCTTCTATTTTTCAAGATTGCGCATCCTTGAGAGGAAACACGGCCGAGCCTCAATTAACCAATGCTGCCCCGGCAAGTAGATCGAGTTTTTCAAACGGAACATTCAGGATCGGATACTCCGGCCAATCTTTGTAGTCAAAGTGCCACCACTCCGATTCATACACCGCGAATCCTTCCGCCTCCATCGCATGGCGCAGCAAATCGCGGTGCCATCGCTGCAAAGACGTCCCGCCGGGATAATCCGGAAACGACCGGGGCGACATTTCATCGTAGGTTCCAGGCATCTCGATCGGTGCCCCAGTTTTTAAATCATAAAGCGTCAAATCCACCGCGCAACCGCGATTATGCCGCGAGCCTTGTGACGGATCGGCCACGAAGATTTTTCCTTCCGGCGGAGTCGCTTCCCAAAACATCTTGGTGACATACCACGGCCGGTAGCCATCGTGAATCAGCAAACCGTAGCCCATTGGCGTAAGCGTATGTAACGCGCGGATCAGCGCCGCAGCGGCTGGCCGCTGCAAAAATGCCCACGCCTGGGTGTAAACACTAGTGCCGAGAAAATTGTTGGTCGTCGCATAGCGAACATCAAGATGAATAGCGGGATCGAGCGCGGCCAACTCCACTAAATCTGCCTTGCGAAAAACTTTTGCCTCATGAGGAGGCGACGCAAGCAAAGCCTCTTTCCGTATTTCATCCAACGGTCGGACGGAAGCAACGTGAAAACTTTTGCTGACATCGGCGTCATAACTCCGCCGCCGCAAATGAACATCGCCAAGCATCATTTCTGTGACCGAGTTGGTCGCGTCGCGCAAAAAAGACAGCGTCACCGCCGGTT
Source organism: uncultured bacterium (assembly GCA_964194235.1). Lineage (GTDB taxonomy): Bacteria > Acidobacteriota > Terriglobia > Acidiferrales > UBA7541 > Acidiferrum. The sequence goes on from CAXMLS010000286.1 coordinate 4,082, forward strand.
GGCCCTCACCCTTCCCATGAAAACGGCCGTCCGTATCTTCCTGCAACGTCAGCGCCGCCTTGCTACCTTCTTTATGTTGCAGCGCACCATCATTTTCAAATACCTCAAAGATCACTTTATCCGCGCGAACGTAGCTCCCAATGAGTGGCTTCCATCGTTCGGGCGCATCAGCTGGTTTCGTTCCGGAAGCCGTCTTGACCGCAGCACTTTCGACGCCCTGCGCCAGAAGAACGCTCGACGGAAATAAAATGCCCATCGCCCCGCACAGCATCGCGGCATAAAACTCGACGAAACATACGCGCGCGAGAGCCGAGGTAAGATTTAAAACTCGGGTAGATGAACTCTTCGAGAAATGGCCACTAAGCATGATGGTCTTCGTGAATACGCCAATACGCGCGGCAAATGATAACCGAGTGAAGGCGTCTTAGAAAGTGCTGACGTGATATTCCGCGCGCTTGCGAAGGGAGAATCTGTCCCGCTATGGCCTGTACCAGCGAAAGCCCGTGCGTTGCTCTTCCGCCATTTCCTTGGCCATCGCCAGTGTTTGCGCGCGGCGGTATTGCCCGCAGGTAGCGAGAATCGCATTTAATAGAGAAATAGGCGCGGTGTAAGACGCTCCGACGGAAGTTGATTCCACCGAGGCCAGAAATAATTCGTCGCATTCCCGCGCCAGCGGCGAAAGATACGTATCCGCAATCCCCACGCAATACGCTCCCCGCGACTTGGCTTGACGTGCGCCCTCTACCGTCTGGCGCAATCCGCGGCGGAAGCTGATGGCAATAGCCACGTCCTGCTTGCTCATGTGCCGCGATAAATGCGCGATGCGTCCACCGGAAATGGCGGCAATCGCCGGCAAACCCACCAGGCTGATCTGATATTCCAAATAAGTTGCGAGGTAACTCGCCAAATCCGTGGCAAAGATTACAATTCGCCGCGCTCCATGGAGACGCTTCGCAAGCGCCACCAGGCGACTCGCGTCTAAGCTGTTTTTCAAACCCTGCAGATTTTTTACATCTAGCTCCAGCGAATCGCGAATGTACGCCGGCATTCCGCCATGGCGTGTCGAACCCTGCAAGGTGTCGAGAGAAGTCGCGGTCGCGAGTGACAATTCGTGAAGATGATGTTGGAAGTCGCGGTAGCTCGGGAAACCCAGGCCACGCACAATACGTACAATGGCTGTCTCTTATACACATC
>CAXMLS010000287.1:0-2414 GCA_964194235.1 uncultured bacterium
CTATCTCTTGTGAGAAAAGGCGGTTAGTGAGTGAAGACCCGAGATCATCGATGACGCAGCGTTATTTTGCGGTGGTGAAAAGCACCACGTCGCTCAGGTTGGAACCGCGGGCCATTACCAGAGATTTGCCGTCGCGAGAATAATGAAACGCCCAGATTGACCCGGACGTAAAGTGGGTCAGCTGCTTCTCCGGCCCGCTGCCCAAGATCGTTGCCGACCACAGATTCGGAGTGCCCGTACGAATGTCCCCGATCACTATGGATCGGTTATCGGGCAACCAGCTCGCAGAGTGAGTGGACTGGTCGAGCGTCGGCGGGACCGTGGATTCCGCCTCAAGAGCGCCGGTGTCCGCGGAGACAACGGCGAGGACGACGTTGCCATTTTTGGCGGGGCTGGCAAAGGCGACGTGACGCGCATCCACCGACAAGAACGCAGGGCTGATCGCAATGCGACCCGAGACTTGCACTGCAGGGCCGCCGGAAAGCGGTAGCTTGGCCACGTGATTAGCTCCATCGGGACCTTGCGTGGTGTAAAACAGCCAATTGCCAGATCTCTCGCAGGTTGGGAAGGAGTCCGCAGGACCACTGGTCAGAGCGGCAGAAACTCCAGTCTGCAGGTCTAATTTCCATAGACGGTCGCCGTTCGAGGAATTGCTGCCGAAAACCACGGTGCGATTATCGTCGCAGACGGCGGGTGCCTGATGGAAGCGATTATCAAACGTGAGCTGGCGGGAATTGCTGCCATCGGGATCGACAATAAACAAATCCCAGTTCTCCGAATGGTTGGCAGTGTAAATAACGCGACCGTCGGGAGCGACGGAAAAATCGTTCACGCCGTCCATGCGTCCCGACGTAATTTGGCGAAGAGAATCGGGCGAAGCGGACGGCGAGGACCATAGAGCGGTGACGAGATTACGCTGAACCGCGGCGATGGTGCGGCCGTCGGCCGATACCGAGGCCGATAAATAATCGCTGATATCGTTGGAAATTCGCCGCGTAACGCCACTCGGATAGGAAACGATCCAAAGTTGGGCCGGAACGGCAGTCTTTTCCTGCGCGGCAATCACAAGGCCACTTTCATCGGGTAACCAGGTGAAATCGTGAAGGACGCGCCAGCGCCTTCCAGGCATGGGCTGTTGGTTGCCGCTGGCCACATCGATTTTTACCAAGCTGCTTTGCATTCCATTCGTATCGTTTAGGTCGGTGACGTGAGCGGCGATGTATTTCCCGCTGGGAGACCAGTGTAAAGGGTTGAAAATGCCGTATAGGAATGAACCTTTGTGAGCTGCCAACTTTCGGGGCGCGGTCCCATCGGCATTGGCTACCATCAAGTCGATGTCGTTGGTAGCGAGATCCAGCATGCTATAGGCGATGCTGGCGCCATCGGGAGAGAAACTGATGGCACCGTTCGCGGAATCGAGAAGGCGGCGCGGCGTGCCACCGAGAACCGGGACCTGATACACCTTGCCGGTCGCGTCGCTAATGCCGTTGATGGTGTAATCGAGAAAATTTCCATCAGGAGTAAATACCGCGTCGGAGAGCACTCCATTGCCGGGAGAAATAATCTGTACGGCACTGGCGATGGCAATCTGGCGAACCCACAAACTGAACTGGCCGCGCTGATTGGAAATGTAGGCGAGGTAGCGGCCGTCGGGAGAAATACGCGCGGTGATTACATCGCCGCTGGACGTAAGGCTGGAAATGGAAGGATTTTGAAAGGCGGCGGCGGCCAGACCAGTGTGGAAAATTCCTCGCCGGTAAAGAAATCCTGCTGCGGCAAGCGCAAGCAACAATAAAATCGCAGCCGGGATCAGCAGTTTTCGCGCCCACGAAGGCGTTGCGGGAACCGCCGGAAGTGGGACAGATGCAGAGTGCGAACCGGTAGGGGTAATGGCAGGCGCGTGATCCTGCGTTAACGCGGCGATACGCCCGGAACTTGAGTCGCGCTTGAGGCGCTCGAGATCCGCGCGCATTTCAGATGCGCTCTGACAACGCAGATTCGCATCTTTCTCAAGGGCCTTGTTGATGAGTTCTTCCAGCTTGGCGGGCAAATCCGGATTCAGCCGCACGGGCGGTGCAGGCGCGCGATTCAGGATGCCGTCGAAAATTACTCCGGAGGTATCGCCGCGAAACGGTAGCACACCGGTGGACATCTCGTACAGGACAACGCCAAAAGAGAACAGATCGGTGCGCGCGTCCAGGTCCCTGCCGCGTACCTGTTCGGGCGACATATAAGCGATGGTGCCGAGCGCAGTGCCTGGACTCGTCAAGTGCGCGCTGTCCATGGTGGCGGTTACTTCGCTGGCGATTTTGCTCGACGAACTGGGCGGTAGATTAATTTTGGCCAAACCAAAATCGAGAATCTTGGCGTGACCGCGCTTGGTGATGAAAATATTGGCGGGCTTGATGTCACGG
>CAXMLS010000288.1:0-3105 GCA_964194235.1 uncultured bacterium
CCCGCGTTCCGTGGCCAGATGCTAGAGGGTGCGCCGCAGGTTGTCAAGATGTGACAGCTAATCTACACTGCTGTTCCTTCGTGGCCGCGTGCTGTAATTTCATTTTCTGATTTTTGAACGGTAAAGTTGCAGCAATTATTTTTTGATTCAGGAGGAGTGGATGTCCGTAAAGCCCGACCGCTGGATCCGGCGCATGTCGCTGGAGCATAAAATGATTGAACCGTTCACCGACCGGCAGGTACGCGAAGGTGTCATCAGCTACGGCGTATCGTCCTACGGGTACGACATCCGGGTGGCGGATGAATTCCGGATTTTTACCAATGTGAATTCCACCATCGTCGACCCGAAAAAATTCGATCCGCGATCGCTGGTGGATTACAAAGGCGAGGCTTGCCTGATTCCGCCAAATTCCTTCGCGCTGGCGCGTTCTGTCGAGTATTTTCGCATCCCACGAAATGTTTTGACCATTTGCGTAGGCAAATCGACCTACGCGCGATGCGGCATCATCGTGAACGTGACGCCCTTTGAACCGGAGTGGGAAGGATTCGTGACGCTGGAAATCAGCAACACCACGCCGCTGCCGGCAAAAATTTATGCCAACGAAGGGCTCTGCCAGGTGATTTTTTTCGAGTCCGACGAAGATTGCGAAATTAGCTATAAGGATAAAAAAGGGAAGTATCAATCGCAGGCTGGCATTGTGCTGCCGCGTCTGTAGCTCCTTGTAAGCGACGATCCCGAATCGCCAGCAGCATTTACGGCATGGTGATGGGGACCAGCGTAACCGGCGGCGCGGTGCCTTCCAGCGGATAGCCTTTATCGCGCCACGCTTCCAGTCCGCCCTGCAGCGGGCGAATGCGTTTAACGCCTTGCTTGCGAAGGAGCAGCGCCACACGGGCGCTGGTGGCTTCGTTTGGTCAAGTGCAATAGAGAATAATTTCGCGATCGCGCGGCAAGCGGTCGTTCTTTTCCTCGATCTCCCCGGCGTCCATGCGAAACGCGCCGGGAATGGTTTGCGGTTCGGCCTCGAAATCCATGGAGTGCCGCAAATCGACGATGACCACATCTTCGCCGCCGTCCATTTTTACTTTCAATTCCTCCACGGTGATTCGCGAGATGCGCAGCTCGCGAAGGAATCTTTGCCGCGCGATAAATTTGTAGGCGATATAGGACGCCAGCGCGCCGAGGAGGAGAACGCCCATGCGTCCTCCAAACGCTTCGAAGCGCTCCGCGATGCGCTCGATCTGCCCGGCGAAAACATATCCAGTTCCTAAAAATGTTCCGGCCCACAGCAGCGTGCCGAGTCCGTCATAAAAGAGAAAGCGCCACAGACGCATGTGAAAAACACCCGCGAGCGGTGGCGCGACGGTGCCCAGGCCCGGAACGAATTTTGCAAACAGCAGCGAACGAGCGCCCTGGCGTGAAAAAACTCCTTCAGTGCGCCGCACGCAGGAATCGGGTTCGAGGGAAATCTTGCAAAGAAGCTGCAGAACCTTGATGCCTTTTTTTCTGCCGAGTTGGTACCACAGCCAATCCGCGCAAATCGCCGCGAACATGGTGACCAGCAGCGCGGCAAAGATATTCATCCGCGCCATACCGCCTAAAGCTCCAGCCGCGAGCAGCAAAGGGATAGATGGAATCGGCAAGCCCAGCTGTTCCAGGAACACCCAGCCGAGCAGGACCACATATCCATGCCGAAACAGGAAGTCGAGAACGTTGGTCATTGAGGGCCTGGAGATTTTACGACGAATTTAAGTTTAAGGGAGAAAAGTCGCCTTGCGGCCCCATGTGCCGGTCATCACAAATTGCGCAACGGGTTTCCGTTTGCGCGGTTCGAGTTCGCGATCGTGCAATGGTTGCGGCAAGGAATCGGCGTCGCCCGCGTAGCCGATAGCCATCGCGGCAATGGGTTCGAAGCCCGCGGGTATGGCAAAAACTTCCCGCGCTTTGCCGGCGTCGAATCCCGCCATCTGATGCACGAACAGCCCGCGCGACGTAGCCTCAACGGTGAGCCATGCGCTGGCGGCTCCGACGTCATATTGCGCGTTGTTATTAGCTTTCCCGGTTTTTGCAAATGCCAGCTCGGCAACCGCCAGCGCCAGCACCGGCGCATTTTTCGCCCAGTCGGCGTTGAAGGGAACCAGCACGCTCAACAATTTTGCGAAGTTTTCCGCATCGTCCCTGGTGGCCACCAGGTAGGACCACGGTTGTTCGTTACTGCTTGAAGGCGACCAGCGCGCTGCTTCGAAAAGGCTGGCCAGCACATCCGGCGTTATCGCTTTATCGTCGAACGCGCGAGGACTCCAGCGTTCGACGATCAGGTCGTGAACTGGAAAATCAGACGGCGCTCGTTTATGCATGCTGGTGTCCTCTATTTAAAATTTAACTATTTAGATTCAGTGAACGCCCGGCCGGATCGTGGCCGAGCGTTCGGTCATTTTTGCGAATTACGCGCGCCGCGATTTACTTGCTCGTTTGCTTGGTCATTTCCGCGTCGATGGTGATATTGACGTCATCGCCGACCACTACGCCGCCGTTGTCCATCGTGGCGTTCCACTTCACGCCAAAATCCTGGCGATTCACTTTGGTAGTGGCATTTACCGCCGCGCGCTGATTTTTCCACGGGTCCGTTACGGGCGCGGAGGGACCGTCCACATTCAGCACAACTTCTTTGGTGACGCCGCGAATGGTCAGGTCGCCGGTAACTTTCAACTTGCCAGGCGCATCCTGCTCGACTTTTTTGGATTTAAAAGTCATGGTCGGAAAATGTTCCACATCGAAGAATTTGTCGCTGCGCAGATCCTTGTCGCGGGACGGCTCCCGGGTATCCACGGTCGAAACATCGATGGTTACATCCACGGTGGACTTGGTGAAGTCCTGATCGTCGAGCTGCACGGTGCCGTTCACTTTGCTGAACCCGCCGCGCACCGTCGAAATCGCCAGATGGCGAACGGAAAACTGCGCCGCGCTATGTTGCGGATCGAGTGCCCAGGTTGTAGTAGCCGCGAAGTTCGGCAGGGAAGCGACGAGTATTATGCCCGCTGTTGCCGCGATTTTTGCTAAATGCCCTTTCATTCTTATTCTCCTGTGCGCCGGTTAAACCGGCGA
>CAXMLS010000289.1:0-2433 GCA_964194235.1 uncultured bacterium
GCTATCTCAGCGCGAAATTGGTTCGCGAAATTGCGCAACTTGGCGGACCGCTGACCGATCTTGTTCCCCCGATCGTAGAAGAGAAATTACGCGCGAAAATTTCGTAAACGGCCCGATAAACCGCGGCCATCGAGAATTCAAACGTCGTTATACGGTTACTGACCAAGGAGAAATGGTGCAATTAACCGATCGCATCAATCGCATACAAATCTCGCCCACCGCCGCCGTCATCGCGGAAGCTGACAAGCTGAAAGCGCGCGGCGTCGATGTCGCTGACTTTGGCCCCGGCGAGCCGGACTTTCCCACGCCGGAGCACATCAAAAAAGCCGCCATTAAGGCCATCGACGAAAATAAAACCAAGTACACCGCCACCGCTGGAATCATGCCCTTGCGCGAAGCCATCTGTGCGTGGCACAAGCGCGAGCTTGGCTCAAGTTACGAAGCCAAAGAATGCGTCGTCAATGTCGGCGGGAAGCACTCCATTTTTAATTTGATGAGCGTGCTGATTCAAAGCGGCGACGAAGTGATTATCCCCGCTCCCTACTGGGTAAGTTATCCGGACATCGTGAAATATGCCGGCGGCACCCCGGTGTTTGTCGAAGCCAAGCCTGAAGAACAGTTCAGCGTGAAGGCCGCCGCCATCGAAAAAACCATCACCCCCAAAACGCGCATTCTTATTTTAAATTCACCCAGTAATCCAACCGGCGGCGTGGTGCCACCGGACGAATTCGAACGCATCCTCGCGCTCTGCAAAAAACACCATGTCTGGCTCATGAGCGATGAGTGTTATTCACATTTCACCTACGAGCCGCACAAGCCGTATTCCATCGCCAGCGCTGCGGGTGGCCGCGAGAACGTCATCATCATTGGTTCCATGTCGAAAACCTTTGCCATGACCGGTTGGCGCATCGGCTACACCCTCGCTCCTGAACCCTTGGTGCAGGCTTCCATCAAGCTGCAAAGCCAGTCGACTTCCAATCCCACTTCCATCGCGCAATATGCCGCGCTCGAAGCCATGCGCGGTTCCATGGAAACGGTTCCGTTGATGCTTGCCGAATACGCCCGCCGTCGCAAGCGCATCGTCGAAGGGCTGCGTGCCATTCCCGGAGTGAAATGCGAAGAGCCTGGCGGCGCCTTCTACGCTTTCCCTAATATTTCCGAACATCTCACCGGGAAAAATCCGTTGGCGAAAACCTGCACGGAATTGACCAAGCAATTGCTGGAGAAAGTTCAGGTCGCTGTTGTGCCCGGCGAAGCCTTTGGCGCGCCAGGCTATCTGCGCCTTTCATACGCCACGTCCATTGAACGAATCGACGAAGGCTTGCGCCGTCTCGGTCGCTTTTTTAGCCGCGCCGAAGCCGCCTCGTAGAACGTGCGGCCCGAACCCACACGCATCGAGCCGATTTTTAGCCCGCGCATCTGGGGCGCTCGTTCGTTGGCGCCCATTTACCCGGACAAAACAAATTTGCCGGAACCGCTGGGTGAAGCATGGTTGACGTGGCCAACATGCAAAATTGCCAACGGCCCATTCGGCAATCTCGCCTTGGAGTCCGCTTGGCAATCCATGACGCCGGAATGGCGCGGCTCTCAATTCGCCTCGGATTCCAGTTTTCCTCTTTTAGTCAAATTTCTCTTTCCCACCGATCAACTTTCCATCCAGGTTCATCCCAACGACGCTTACGCCAGGCAAAATGAAGCCGCGGGCTCGTTCGGCAAAACGGAAATGTGGCACACCGTTTCTGCCGAGCCGGGCGCCGAGTTGTTGCTCGGTCTGGTTCCCGGAGTGAAGCGCAGACAATTCGAGGCGGCTATCACTGAACATACGCTCGAAAGTTTATTTCAGCGTTGGCCCGTGGTTCCGGGCGATACCTTTTACGTTCCAGCCGGAACTCCGCACACCATCGGCCGCGGCGTGGTGCTCTGCGAAGTCCAGCAGACCTCCGACCTGACCTATCGCCTGTATGATTTCGGCCGCGTGGACACCCAGGGAAAACCCCGTGAGCTTCACATCGACAAAGGCATGTCCGTAATAAATTTTGACCGGCAAGAAGGCGGCAAAGTCTCTCCGATCGCTCTGCCCTCCCTGAACGGAGCAAAGAAATCGTTGCTGGTAGCGTGCCCGTATTTCGCAACCGAGCGCTGGGATCTCGCTTCTCCTCACCAGACCCATTCCGAACCATCACGATTTGAGTTGCTCGTCATTCTAGGCGGAAGCGGCAGTATCGCGTGGAACGATGGCTCCTCCTCGTTCCAGCAAGGCCAGTGCTGGCTCATTCCGTCTAACCTCGGTCAATTTTCCTTGCTGCCGCGTGAAGCTACCGCGGTCTTGCGCACGTACCTCCCCAACATTGCGAAACTGCGCGCTGATCTTTTGCGCGGTGGCATCTCCGAAGCGGCACTTCAAGGAATTATCTCTGTCTCTTATACACATCT
>CAXMLS010000290.1:0-3957 GCA_964194235.1 uncultured bacterium
GCAGTGGATCATGCATACGCTGGGCGGAAAAGTGGAACCAGCGGAACGGCGGGAATACGGAAGAGCGCAATTAAATATTGAGAACATGCAGGGCGAGAAGGAGTCAGATTTATTCACAGGCGTGTCCACTTCGCTGCGCGTATGGAACAGCCATGGCGATCATGTACTGATGCTGCCGACGGGATTCCGCACCATGGGACGGACAGCGAACGCGGTGGCGGCGGTGGAAGATCCAGCGCGGAAGATTTATGCAGTGGAGTTTCATCCGGAAGTGAATCACACGGAGCAGGGAACGGAGATATTGCGGAATTTTCTGTTTCGCGTGTGTAAAGCGGAACGAAAGTGGAGTGGCGCGGCATTCATTGAAGAGACGGTCGAGGCGATACAGAAGAAGGTCGGGCCCAGCACCAAGGTGATTTGCGCGCTGAGCGGCGGGGTGGACTCCACGGTAGCGGCGGCGCTGGTGCACCGGGCGATCGGCGACCGTTTGACGAATATTTTTGTGGATACCGGGATGCTGCGAAAAAACGAGTTTGCGGAGACCCTGGAGATGCTGCGCGAGCGGCTGGGCTTGCGAGTGATTGGGATCGATGCTTCAGACCGATTCCTGGCAAAGCTCGAAGGCGTGAGCGATCCCGAGAAGAAACGGAAGATTATTGGCAGGGAATTTATCGCGGTGTTCGCGGAAGAAGCACAGCGTTTGCAAAGGGAAGAGGCGCACGGGGAGATCGGGTTCCTGGTGCAGGGGACGCTTTATCCGGACGTGATTGAATCGATTTCGGTGCGCGGGCCTTCGGCGACGATCAAGACGCATCACAACGTGGGCGGGTTGCCGAAGAATATGCCGTTCGCGCTGATCGAGCCGCTGCGGGATTTGTTCAAGGATGAAGTGCGGCGGATCGGCCGGGACCTGGGGTTACCGAATGAGATATTAGTGAAACATCCGTTTCCAGGGCCCGGCTTAGCGGTGCGGTTGCTGGGGGAGATTACGCGGGAACATCTGGCTACTTTGCAGGATGCGGATGCGGTGGTAGTGGAGGAGATCCGGCGCGCGGGGCTGTACGAGAAAGTTTGGCAGGCGTTTGCGGTGCTGCTGCCGGTGCGCAGCGTGGGCGTGATGGGCGATGGGCGCACGTATGGATTGACGGTGGCGGTGCGGGTGGTAGAGAGCGATGACGCGATGACCGCGGATTGGGTGCGACTGCCGGGAGATGTGCTGGAGAAGATTTCAACGCGGATCGTGAATGAGGTGCCGGGAGTGACGCGCGTGGTTTATGACATCAGCTCGAAACCGCCCAGCACGATTGAGTGGGAGTAGGGTTGGGGTGAGTGGAACGAGAAGGACCCGGTTTCAAACGCCACGCCACGTTGGGATGGATTACCAAAATCCCCACACCTAAAAACGATGTGTGGGGCACCCAGATTGATCTTATTGATGGAATGCGAATGGCGCTTGGTTTTTCGCGCGACAGGTGTTGCAATGCGGTGGAATAGTGCTTGAGGAGATTAGCAGTCTGCCGCGTAGGGGGTTACGCGGCCTGACCGTTTTATGAAACAGAACTTGGACCCATTTTGTGCAAGAACCGGCTTTACAAAGGAACTGCAGGATCCCTCGAAGAAACAAATGATGCGGACTAGCGGTTGGCCATTTTCTGGGCCATGTAGAGAATGAGTTTGCGGTCCTCGTCCTCAACTTTGCTCAGTAAGCGGCGCAACTTATTAAGGAAACGCGCTTCTTTCCCAACACTGCCCCAGGCGATATCGTCGGACGATTTGCGCTTGGGTAGATTGGGAAGTTGGGGTGGCTCTTCACCATCATAGAAGAGTTGATAGAGTGGGCACTCGAGAGCACGTGCCAGTTTCTCCAGCGTTTCGATGGCGGGAACTGTGTGGCCATTTTCGACGCGTGAAATATAACAGCGGAGTAAACCAGTACGCTTCTCAATATCGCCCTGGGAAAGTTTCTTTTCCTCGCGCATTACACGGAGGCGGTCACCGATGATCATGGTGGGATTATCCACGCTGGTGAAGGGTTAGGCAAGTAGAAAGTTGCTACTCATTTCCGTGAAACAATTGATGCACTTTAGGCGTAAGAAAATCGATGTTCTCCTGGAACGGCTAGAAGATGTACCGTAACCAAAACGGCATGGCCAACGTCCCAAAAGTACAGGCAATCGGGCTTCCCGCGAAGGATAAGTCCCAAAGCGGGAAAGGTCCGGCCGTCCCGGTACTTGTTGGCGCGGCCTACGACCGCGAGTTGGTGCGGCAAGCGCAGGCCAACAACGAGGAAGCGTACGAGGAACTGATACGGCGACACCAGCAACGGGTGTTTGCGGTGGCGCGAGGTATCCTGCACCGACGCGAAGATGTGGAAGATATCGCGCAGCAAGTGTTTTTAAAAGCGTATTTCTCACTGAAGCGGTTCGATGGACGTGCGGCGTTCAGTACCTGGTTGTACCGGATTACGCTCAATGAGTGCTGGGATTTATTGCGGAAGAAGAAGGTGCGGCCGCTGCTTTATGAAGCGGATCTAAGCGAAGAGCAGGCGCAGCGAGTGGCGAATGCGGAGAGCCCGGAAGGCGCGGCGCCGGACATCCGGCAGAGATTGGAGACCCGGCAGCGGGTGGAGCGGTTGCTGGCGGGGCTGGACGAGAGAGACCGAGTGATGCTGGTGCTCAAAGAGGTGGAGGGATTTTCGATTGAGGAGATCGCCGAGGTGCTGGATTTGAATGCGAACACGGTGAAGGTGCGGTTGTTCCGGGCACGGCGGCGAGTAGTGAAGATGGAGAAGGATCGGCAACGGCGCGGGGATTGAGAGAAGGTTCAGGCAGCGAGAGTGGATTGCGACTGGGAGGTATGGGTATGCGGGATGAGCGAAATGGATTGTGCACGCAGTATGTGACGGCTCTGGAACAATTGCCGGCGGAGAGCGACCTGACGGTGGGCTCCGCAGCATTGCGCGCGGCTTTGCCTGCGGCAACGATGGCGCACGCGGATGAATGCGCTTCGTGCAAAGAAGCAACGGAGGTGTTCTGGGCTTCGCGGGGAATGCTTCGGGAACTGCGTGGGGCGCCAAAAGAGTCGCCGTGGTTCGCTAAACGGGTGATGGCGTTGATTGCGGCACGGGAACTGGAAGCTGTGCGCGAGCGTGGGGAATGGAGCAGCGCGGTTGCGAAACTGGCGTCACGGCTGGCGTGGGTGTCTGGATTAGCGCTGCTGGTGGCGAGTACCTGGATATACGATGCTCGGCTGAAGGCACTTGCGGGACAGGCTTCCAGCGAAAGCGTGGCGGTATATCTGTTCGACAATTCTCCGACACCGGCAAATGGAGATGAGACGCTCGCGAGCTTGGTGGAAAGGCAACCATGAACGAGAGCGCAACATCGCGAAAAGCGGCGCTGTGGGTGGGCTTAGTGTTTTTGCTTGGCGCGGCGCTCGGCGGGGTGCTGGGGTACGCGTTCGCGCACAAGAGAGTTGCAGCGGCGAACTCGGAGCATGGCAGCGAGTCCGCGAGGCGCGCGCGGAAGATGGAAGAGTTGGCGCGCGACGCTAACCTGACGCCAGATCAGCGGCAGCAGGTGGAAGCGGTCGTCGCGGACATTCAGGCGCAGATGAAGAGCATTCGGAAAACTACCGAACCGCAGATGGATGAGGCGCGACAGAAGGGTCGCGCGCGGATACGGGCGATCTTGAGTGAAGAGCAGAAGCCGAAGTTTGAAGAGTTTATCAGGAAGTTGGATGAGGAGCGGAAGCGGAATTCGCAGTAGTGGTGGAAAGAATGCGCAAAAACATAGATGCGCATCGGCAAAGAATCGCAGAGAGATTCTTCGCCTCGGCGAGCAGGCTCCACCCACCCGGGTGAGGAGGCGGCGCAAACCGACTCGTTCACCCGCCCAGGCGGGCAGGCACGAGTGAACGAGGGAAAAAAGCATCGGCTTGCTTCGGTCGGAATGACAA
>CAXMLS010000291.1:0-4613 GCA_964194235.1 uncultured bacterium
GATGTGTATAAGAGACAGATATATTCCAGGCGAAACCTAAGGCGGTTGATCGGACGAAGGCGTATTTCGACGGCGTGGTCTGGGTAGACGCGAAATACCTTGAGGTGGTCAAAACCTACGGTAAATGGATTACCGACCAGGGTGACGCGCGGGCCATTGCGCAATTGCCGTTTTCATTGTTCGAAACTTATCGCGAGAACGTCGACGGAAAATACTGGTTCCCCAGTTATTTGCGCTCGGATGACACCCTGCACCTGAAAGATGCCGAGATTCCCGTGCGCTTGACGGTGAAGTGGTCTGAATTCAAAAGCGGTCCCGCCGCGAGTTCTGTTGCGCCTGCTGATAGCGCTACTCCCACACCTCTAGCAAAGCCCACAAATCCGTAGCGACAGAGCACGTAACAGCCTGACATCACTAAAGCAGCGCTATTCTACGACTCCAATTCCTTTAATGCCGCCGGCAGTTCTTTGATCGAATTCAGCAGCATGTCCGGCCGCGCGGCGCGTAACCGTTTCTCCGTGGGAAATGGTCCGAGCACGCCGATCACCCGCACGCCCGCGCGTTGCGCCATTTGCACATCTTCTGGAGAATCGCCCACATACACGCAATCTGACGCCTTCAGCCCAATGCACTGAAGCGCGAATCGCAACGGTTCCGGGTGCGGTTTTTTGTGCCGCGTATCGCCGCTGCAGACCCGCGCGCGGAATAACCCGGTAAGTTTGAACTCGCGCAACTGCCGCAGCACGCGATCGCGATCTCCGCTGGTCACCAATCCAAGTTGGAAGCGCCGCCCAACGGAGCTGAGCACTTTGCGTGCTCCAACGATTAATTTTGGCCGATGGTTGGCGTACTGCTTGCGCCAGGATGCGTCGGCCGCGTCCCACCGATGCGGTGCTAGACCGGCGGCGCGATAAACGTCATACCAGTTCGGTGAGTAGTGCTGCGAGAGTTCCTCCAGCCCCCACGGAATCCCCATATCCGTGAACATAGCCAGGTACGCCGAAGAATCGGCATGGTAGGAATCGAGAAGCGTGCCGTCCCAGTCAAAAAGTACTCCGCGAATCTGGTTGTTCCTGGCGGCGACCATCAGCAATCAAGATAGCAGAAACAGGTTTTGTGCGAGCCGAGGACGACTTCTGGAATGAAAACGCCACGCTTCAATAATTGGCGAGGATTGCGTGAAGAACTCGGTTACAAAAAAGAAGCTCAGGAACCTATAAAACGCGAAGGAACGAAGTCGTCGCGATCAAATTGCACGTCATCAAACGACGCCGCGATGCCCCACCATCCCGGCATAGCCGCTGCATCCGAGCGGCAAACATGCGCCATGGAGGCCATGACTACATTTCCCTGGCCTAGCGGGCGGCTGATCAGCACAATTTGCAGCTCGATCGAAGCGCCCATGCGCAATTCCTTGGGACACAGAAAATAGACTCCCGTGGAACTTATATCTCGGGTAACCAGCGTGATCGGAAAGGGTTCGGCGACGCCGCCCACGCCCTGCAATTTCAACGGCAGCCTCAGGCTGGCGCGGGGATATTCGCGATGTTCCGGGTGCACGCCGACCGCATGTGTCGGCACGCGGACGAAGCGGCGAGGCAGCTCGGCACGAAGTAACGGCCTGCAATTCAAAGTCGGAACCCGGCGGTCCGCTGCGGAAATCTCAGCAGGCTGCAGCGCTGATGCTTCGCTTGTTCTATGCTGGCTTACTGGGTTCTGCCAGATGGAAAGTGCTAGGTTGCTTGCCATCATCTCCCCCAGAGATGCTGTCCGAACGCCCCACGAAACCCGCTATTAGAAGCGGGCGCTAAAGATGCCACCGGGAGGGGTGAGTCGTCACGTGTGGAAAACCGTCCGAGTGTCCTAACCTGAAACACTTAGTAATGGTACTACCTGCCGGCCGTAGTGGGAACTGCGAAGGTAATCCCGAGATGGATCGCCTTTCAAACGACGTTCGAGTTCATCGTTCGTTTGCGGATAGGTTCGTGTGAAGTTGCCTGCCAATATGGTGCTGTATGTCTCGTTTTCAGCGCGGATACTGATGGAGTCGGCTCAAGAATGTCCACACCTGCGGTAGAAAATCAATTGGCACCCGATGACCTTCCCCCAGTGCGTCCGGCGCCGTGGGTTACCCTGGCTTTCCTGGCTGTCTACATTGTGTGGGGCTCGACCTATCTCGGCATTCGCATCGCCATTGAGTCATTTCCTCCTTTGGTGATGGCGGGAATTCGGCACATGACGGTCGGACTGATACTGTATCCCATCCTGCGCTGGAAAACCGGCATCAGGCCAACCCGCAATAACTGGAGCACCGCCGCCATCACCGGCGTACTGCTCCTGTGCGTCAGCAACGGAGGATTGAGTTGGGCGGAAGGACGAGTTCCCTCAGGCCTCGCAGCCCTGCTCGTAGCAACCGTATCGTTGTGGTTGGTCATAGTGGATTGGCTGAGGCCCGGAGGCACGCGTCCCGTTGCGCGTGTATTTGCGGGATTGTTCCTAGGCTTTGCGGGCATGGCGCTGCTCGTCGGTCCCGCGAATCTTGGTGGAGCGCGTCGCGCCGATCTTACCGGCACCGCTGTCCTTGTAGCGGTGTCCTTTGTCTGGGCCTGCGCGTCCTTGTACTCGAAGCATGGCTCCATGCCCTCATCGCCGCTCCTGGGTGTTGGCATGCAGAGTCTGGCGGGCGGAGGAGCATTATGGATAGCTGCGCTCGTAAGCGGCGAATTTGGCAAGCTGCACTTTGCCTCCGTATCGACGCGGTCCTGGCTGGCGCTCATTTACTTGATTGTCTTTGGCTCGGGAATCGGCTTTACCGCGTACCTGTTTATCCTCAAAAAAAGCACCGCCGCAAAAGTATCAACGTATGGATTCGTGAATCCCGTGGTGGCACTCCTCCTGGGTTGGTGGATCGCCGGCGAAGCTATCACCTTGCGGACGGCGATCGCGGCGCTGGTAATTCTCACCGCCGTGGTTTTGGTCATTACCGCTCCCCGGAGCGTGGTGTCAACGGTAGCGCAGCAGTTGCCTGCGCCTGGCGAATCGTGAGCCTTCCTTTAATCACGAATCTTCAGTTTGACGTTCGTTTGCGGATAGCTTTGTGTTCCGCGCTGCGCTAATTTGAGCAAGTGCAAATGAATCCTTCCTCTGCGAAGTCTGAATCGGGAATTTCCGCGCACGCCGCCGAACGTTACTGGCGCGCCACGCTGGCACGCGATGCGAGCGCGGATGGCGAGTTCTTTCTGGGTGTGCGCTCCACGCGGATTTATTGCCGGCCGTCCTGCCCGGCGCGGCGGCCCTTGAGGCGAAACGCGGTATTTTTCCGCACCGGCCAGGAAGCGGAGCGGCAGGGATTTCGCGCGTGCCTCCGCTGCAAACCGAACGAAGAATCTTGGGCGCGGTCGCTGGTCGATCGCGCGGTGCGTCAGTTGCTACAGCCGGGTGAAGAAGACTTTCGCGTGGCAGAGTTGGCTCGAAAGCTTGCCACTACACCGCCGCGGTTGCGACGAGCTTTCCAGCAAGTGACCGGACTCGTGCCAAGAGATCTGCGCGACGCGCTGCGGCTCAAACAATTTAAATACGCGCTGCGTGAAGGAAAAAATATCACCGAAGCGCTCTATGAAACGGGATACGGCTCCGCAAGCCGCATTTATGAACGAAGCGACGCGCAGCTGGGCATGACGCCCTCTGCGTATCAAAAAGGAGGCAAAGGAATGAAACTCAACTACACCATCGCGAAATCGAAGTTAGGAAAAGTTTTAGTGGCGGCCACGGACCGCGGAGTTTCCGCCGTATATCTCGGCGGCGCTGAAAACGCGCTGCTGGCGGAGTTGCGGGAAGAATATCCGCAGGCGGACATTTCAGCCGCGGCGAAAACCTACCAGGGATGGGTGCGCGAGATTGTCGAGCAAATCGACGGGCGGTCAGCCGGCAGGGAGTTGCCGCTGGATGTGCAGGGGACCGCGTTCCAGCGCCTGGTGTGGCGAGAACTCCAGCGCATACCTCGCGGCACTACGCGCACGTACACGGAGATTGCGAAATCGCTAGGCCGGCCCAGGGCGGTTCGTGCCGTGGCCAGCGCGTGCGCCAGGAATCCGGTATCTATTGTTGTGCCATGCCATCGTGTTATTCGCGAAGACGGCAATCTCGCGGGTTATCGCTGGGGAATTGCACGCAAACAACAATTACTGGCTTCCGAACGCGGGAGCACGAAGTAATTCCGGACCGCTGAGCAATTGGAATTGGATAAACTGCTTTGCATAAACCTACCCGCGAGGCTTGGTGCGCGTAACGCCTTTAGGCCAGTCCTGCTTGAATTTGCCGTCGCCAATTTTCAGATTCTTCATCACGTTGGTGTAATGAAAAATCAGGTAGTCTTGCGAGCCGGGCTCAAAAAACTTTTGCTGCACCGGCAGCCAGGAAGCCTCATCAATCCACATCTGAATTCTGGCAATCTGTTTTCGCACGTGATCGGATTTTGGGGTCAGCTCCAGCAAGACTGTTCTCTTATGATCCAGCTCTGCCTCGCCGATCATAGTCACCAGGTAACTTTTTCTGACGTTGTCGCTTTTGGTGCCGAAACCGAGCAGCACATATTGATCGACCATCTCGCGGTT
>CAXMLS010000292.1:0-4126 GCA_964194235.1 uncultured bacterium
CCCTGCCGTACTGCGCCTGGTCACGTTGTTTTCCATCATTGGAGTGGCTGCCGGCGTCGCCACACTGGTAATCGCCCTGTCGATGAATACGGGCTTTCGAGAAACTCTGCAGGATCGTCTTCTCGGAGTGACCGCGCACATTTCTCTTACGCGCCCCGGCTCCGGCGGGATCCAGGATTACCCGGCACTGACGACGAGTTTGTCCGCCACTCCAGGAATACGTGTTATTACGCCGGCGGTGTATCAGACGGTACTGATGTCCTTCGCAGGGCAGGCGCGCGGTGTGGTTACCAAGGGAGTCGATCCCGACCTGGAGCGCCGGACGGACCAGGCGTTGCAGCGCATCGTTGCCGGCGAACTTAATTTTTCGCGCGACAAAGACGGCATCGACGCGGTGCTCATCGGGAAACAACTTGCTGAGGAATGGAAACTTTCTCCGGGCGATTACGTTACGTTGACCAGTCCCCAGGGCCGCCTCACACCGTTCGGAATGCTTCCGCGCTCGCGACGATTTCGCGTTGCCGGTGTTTTTGACTCGGGATTTTATGATTACGACCAGAACTGGTGCTTTATGACTCTGTCCGCCGCGCAAGGTTTGTCCGGCGCGGGCGATCTGATAAACGTTCTGGAATTTCGGCTCGATAATCCGGACCAGGCGCACGAAATTGCGCAGCTGGTTCAGCGAGCGGCAGGACCGGGATTCGCGGCGACCACCTGGATGGAAGAAAATCGCGCGCTTTTCCGCGCCCTGCGAATGGAAAAATTAGTCACCGCCATTTTTATCGGACTGATCACTTTCGTGGCTGGGCTCAATATTCTGGTGGTGCTTTCGATGACCGTCACGGATAAAGCGCGCGATATTGCGGTGCTGATGTCCATGGGAACGCGCCGCGAGCAGATTCGAAAGATATTTTTGTGGCAGGGAATCTCGATTGGCGCGGTCGGCACGCTTATGGGTCTATTTATCGGCTATGTTTTCGCCTTTGTCGCCGGGTTCTATCATTTAATTCCGCTGGATCCGCAGGTTTACGCCGTACCGTATGTGCCGTTCCACCCGAGTTTCATGGACGGTATCTGGATCACGGTAATTGCCATGGGCATATCCCTGGCAGCCACTATTTTGCCGGCCCGCGCGGCGGCGAAATTACTTCCCGTCGAGATTTTGCGGTATGAGTAAAAGACCGTTCGTCCTAACGTTTGGCTGCTGATTTGCTCCTAGTTAAGTGCAGCGGCAGGCGGGCTGGAACCGGGCGCAACTTTTGAATCCGGTAGCCGTTAAAGCCCTCTTCAAGTTGTTGAAGCCAATGCTCTTAAAGTTGTATCAAAATGCTTCAAAGTCAAGGCATAGGGAAGTAACGCAGGGCAGGTAAACAGTTAGACTCTTTTGGCTACTTAACCGCACAAAAAGGGCAGTTTCCCAGCGGCTACAAGTGGCAGAAACAATGCATCTAAGTAAAGGAAAGCGGGTTTCAACAGCAGCAAGTTGCAAGCGCAAGCTTATGACAACGCCAAACGACAACACGGCTTTTAGCGCCACAGAAACACCGGTTCCCGATTCGCTCGCGAGCATCGTGCTGGAAGGGCGCAATCTTCAGAAAATTTATGGCTCGGGGCTGAAAAGCCTGGCGGTTTTAATCGATGCCAGCATCACTTTGCATAAAGGCGAAATGATCGCCATCGTGGCACCGTCCGGCGCCGGAAAAAGTACGCTACTGCATCTGCTGGCCGCGCTAGACATGCCAACGAGCGGTACAGTATACTTCGCGACGAAAGCCATTGACACGAATCAAGACGCGTTGCTCGCGGAATTTCGCAATCGCGCCGTCGGATTTCTTTGGCAGCGGCATCAATTGCTGCTGGATTTTACGGCCGAAGAAAACGTCGCCATGCCGCTGCTTTTGCGCGGCGAAGATTTCACTTCTGCGCTGGGGATGGCGCATAAGTGGTTAGCGGAGGTGGGCTTGGAAAATCGAGCCGGCCACCGCGCAGGGGAACTCTCCGGCGGGGAACAGCAACGCGTGTCGATAGCCCGGGCGCTTGTCACTGGGCCGGCGGTGTTGCTGGCAGATGAACCGACGGGGAATTTGGACGAGCAGAATGCTTGGGCTATGTTCGAGTTGCTGGTGCGGTTGCATCGCACGCACGGGTTGACGTCGCTTATCGCGACTCACAACCTGGAAATCGCGGCGCGGTGTGATCGCGTCTTGACGCTGGAACATGGCGTTCTAACTACTCGCAAGGCGTCAGCCTCCGCGAGTGGGACCCTCGGGGGAGAAGCGAGCTAACGTGTTCGAACGCTATACGGAAAAAGCACGTCGCGTCATATTCTTTGCGAGGTACGAAGCGAGCCAGTATGGCAGCCCGTACATCGAGACGGAGCATTTGCTGCTTGGCTTGATGCGCGAGGATAAAGCCCTGGCCAATCGTTTCCTGCGGCAACAGGGTTCCATCGAATCCATCCGCAAAGAGATCGAAGCTCGCATTACGATTCGCGAGCGCATTTCTACGTCGGTGGAAGTTCCTCTCAGCGCGGAGTGCAAGCGCATCCTCAATATGGCCGGCGAAGAAGCCGAGCGCCTGGGGGTTAAGCACGTCGGCACGGAACATCTGCTGCTGGGAATTTTGCGCGAAGAAAAATGTTTTGGCGCGGAGATTTTGATGGAGCGCGGTTTGCGTCTCTCAACCCTGCGCGAAGAATTAGTGCGCACCTCCGGCGAAAAAACCACGGCGACGCGACCGAAAGAAACTTCTTTGCTGGCGGAATTCAGCCGCGATCTTACGCAGGCGGCTTCGGAAGGTTCGCTGGATCCGCTGGTTGGGCGTGACGGCGAAGTAGAACGTGTAATTCAGATTTTGTGCCGTCGTACTAAGAATAATCCAGTGCTCATTGGCGAGCCGGGCGTCGGCAAAACCGCCATCGTTGAGGGCCTTGCCCAGCGGATTTCCGACGGCGACGTTCCTCCGTTTCTCGCCGACAAACGAATTCTTTCTCTCGATCTTTCTTTAATCGTCGCGGGCACCAAATATCGCGGTCAGTTTGAAGAGCGGCTCAAAACCATCATGAAGGAATTGATGGAGAGCCAGAACTCCATCGTGTTCATCGACGAACTACACACGCTGGTTGGCGCGGGTTCCGCGGAGGGTTCGCTGGATGCCGCCAATATTTTGAAACCCGCGCTGTCTCGCGGCGAAATTCAATGCATCGGCGCCACCACCCCGGGCGAATATCGCAAGTCCGTCGAGAAGGATCGTTCGCTGGAGCGCCGCTTCCAGTCCGTAAAAGTTCCGGCGCCCAATGAAGAAGAAGCCGTGCAGGTGATCACCGGCGTTCGTGAGCGCTACGAAAAATTTCACGCCGTAAGCTATACCGACGAAGCTTTGCGTTACTCCGTGTATTTATCGAACCGCTATATTCCCGATCGCTTCCTCCCGGATAAGGCCATCGACTTGATCGACGAAGCCGGCGCGCGCGTAAAGCTGCGCCAGGCCAGTGTTCCCGAAGAAGTCGGTGAAGTGCAGAAGCGCGTGAAGTTCATCACGCACCGCATGGAAACCGCCATCGCCAATCACGAATTTGAAAAGGCGCGTTTTTATTCCGAAGAAGAGCGCAAGGAAAAAGAAAATCTGCGCGGCCTGCGTGAACGCTACAAGCTGGACGACGCTTCCACCGGCATCGTCACCAGGGAAGACATCGAAGAAGTGGTGTCCCGCTGGACGGGTATCGGCGTCACGTCGATCAAAGAAGACGAGCAGCAAAAACTTCTGCGCATCGAGCCGGAGCTGCACAAGCGCGTCATCAGCCAGGACAAAGCCATTACGGCACTCGCTCGCGCCATTCGCCGCAGCCGCGCGGGACTCAAATCTCCGCTGCGTCCAGTCGGCTGTTTCTTCTTCCTGGGGCCCACGGGCGTCGGCAAAACGGAAGTTGCGCGCCGGCTTTCGGAATTTCTCTTCGGCTCGGAAAAATCGCTGGTCCGCTTTGACATGTCCGAATTCATGGAGAAGCACTCCGTCTCCAAATTGATTGGAGCGCCTCCAGGCTATGTGGGCTATGAAGAAGGCGGCCAGTTAACGGAACGAGTTCGTCGCACGCCGTATTCGGTTATTCCTGTCTCTTATACACATC
>CAXMLS010000293.1:0-7900 GCA_964194235.1 uncultured bacterium
CATCTGCTTTTTTGCCAGCTTATGATCCGCGTGCGATTTCAAACCAGGATAATGCACGCTTGCCACTTTAGGATGCTTTTCGAGAAATTTGGCGACGGCCATGGCGTTTTCGCACTGGCGCGCTACGCGCAAACCGAGCGTCTTCATTCCACGGATCAACAGAAAGGCGGCTCCCGGATCCATGGAGCCGCCCAGGGAAATCACCATGTGTTGCACGCGCTTCATCCATTCCGCGCTGCCCGCCACGGCTCCGGCAATGATGTCGGAGTGCCCGGCGAGCGCTTTCGTGGCGCTATGCACCACCATGTCATACCCCATGGCGATGGGATTCTGGAGGACCGGCGTGGCGAAGGTATTGTCGATGATGGATGTGAGCCGATGCTTTTTTGCGAAGGCCACCGCCTTCTGCAGATCGACCAGGCGCAGCATGGGATTGGTGGGCGTCTCGACATATAAAACTTTGGTCTTCGCGGATAATTTTTCTTCCAAACCCGCAAGATCGGTTTCGACGTGGTTGACTTTGATGCCCATGTTCGGGAACAGGTCGCGCATCAGGCGGTAGCTGCCGCCATAAAGCTGCGCGGTAGAGATCAACTCGTCTCCCGCTTTGAGGGCGGCGAGCAGTGCGCTGGAAATCGCGGCCATACCGGAAGCGGTGACCACGGCGGCTTCCGCGCCTTCCAGCGCGGCAATTTTTTCCTGCGCTACGGTGAGCGTGGGATTGCCGTAACGCGTGTAAATGTACGCGCTACTTTTCCCCTCGGCCCACAACTTCATTTCCTTGGTGGAAGAAAACGTGAACGTCGAGGTGCGACAAATTTCCGTGCCCACTGGCCGCGCAACTCCGTGGCGCGCGGGCTCGCCGGCGTGAACGGAGCGTGTCTGAGGTCCCCACTTGTTCGTGCTGGTATTTTTCATGGTACCTGGATTGTTGTGCCTGGCCGCAATCCGGGCAAGCGCCATTTTGGCGTTGCGCGAGCGCAGCTTTACGGTAATTTGCGGTTTGCGCAAACATCGCCCGCCCGCAAAACCGCCGGGCTAGGCTTCTGCGTCGGCGTGCTGGTCGCCGTGGGGTTTGTGGCTGGCGATTACTTTTTCGGCCAGCTCGTTGGGGACGTAGTCGTAATGTGAAAATTCCATCGAATAGGTGGCGCGTCCCTGCGTTTTGGAGATGAGGTCGTTGGCGTACGTAAGCATTTCGGCGAAGGGCACCTGCGCCTTGATCACCACGTTGTGCGACCGGACCTCGCTTCCCGCGATGCGCCCACGCCGCGCGCTGAGGTCGCCCATCAAATCGCCAGAGTATTGGTCCGGCGCATAAACTTCCACGTGCATGATGGGCTCGAGCAGAGCGGGCTTGGCGGCCTTCATGGCTTCCTTGAAGGCCAGCGAGCCGGCGATCTTGAAGGCCATGTCCGAAGAATCCACGTCGTGATATTTCCCGTCGTAGAGGCTCACTTTAAAGTCCACAACGGGAAATCCCGCGAGGTAACCGCGCGCGGCTGCGTCGCGGATGCCTTTTTCCACCGAAGGAATCCAGTTCTTAGGAATCGAGCCTCCAAAAATATCGTCGACGAACTCGATGCCTTTGCCGCGCTCGGTGGGTTCCATCTTGATGCGGCACACGCCGAACTGGCCGTGCCCGCCGGATTGCTTTTTGTGTTTGCCTTCGGCATCGGCGCGCCCGCGAATAGTTTCGCGATAGGCGACTTTGGGCGGCTTCAGCGTGAGGTCCACGTGATAGCGCTTGTGCAGTTTGGCGACGACCACCTCGATGTGTTGCTGGCCGGAGCCGGAAAGCAGGAACTCCTTGGTTTGCGGGTCGCGAGAGAAATGCAGCGCGGCGTCTTCCTCCAGAATTTTGTGAATGGAGACGCCGATTTTGTCTTCATCTGCGCGCGTTTTCGGTTCTATAGCGAAGGTGATGGAAGGCTCGGGAATCGGCGCGCGCTTGTAAAAGATCGGCGTCGTTTTATCGCCAAGCGTTTCGCCGGTGGTGGTTTCTTTTAGTTTGGCGATGGCGCCGATATCTCCGGCGTGCAGCTCCGCGACTTCCGTGACCTGCTTGCCCTGCGCCACCTGGATGTGCTGAAAACGTTCCGGCAGGCTGCGATTGTAATTCATGAGGGTGGCGTCATTTTTCAGCACGCCGCTCATCACTTTGAAGTAGTTGATGCGCCCGGCGAAGGGATCGGCCAGCGTTTTGAACACGAAGAGCGAAAGCGGCTGCGCATCTTCGAATTTGCGCACGATGGGTTCGCCTTTGGTGCCCGGCTCTTTGTAGGCATTCACGGAATGCTCGTCGGGGTGCGGGAAAACGTCGGCGATGAAGTTCAACAAGCTGACGCTGCCGATATTGTGCAGCGCCGCGGTCATCAGCACGGGGATCAGTTTTTCGCCGACGATGGCGCGGCGCAACCCGGCGATAAGATCCGGCAGAGGCAGCGTGCCTTCCTTAAAAAATTCCTCCATCAGCGCGTCGTCGCCTTCGGCAACCATTTCCACCAATTTCTCGTGCGCTTCCCTGGCATCGTCCGCAAGGGCGGCGGGAATTTCCTCGATGGTAGCTTTGCCATCGCTGTCGGGCTGGTAGAAATGCGCTTTCATGGCTACCAGGTCGATCACGCCACGGAACGCTCGTTCGTGGCCGATGGGCAATTGCAGCGGCACGATGTTGCGGCCAAACACCTGTTCCAGCGATTCCATGGAGCGTTCGAAGCTGGCGAGATCGCGGTCCATTCCGGTCAGCACAAAGGCGCGCGGAATGTCGTACTCCACGCAGTAATCCCAGACTTTTTCAGTGGTCACCTGCGTGCCGACGTGCGCGTCCACGGTGATCAATGCGGCATCGGCGGCAATCAGCGAAGCTTTCGATTCGGTGATGAACGTGGATAATCCCGGTAAATCGAGGAAGTTTATTTTGACTTTGTTGAGGCTACCGCCGTTGCCGTGGCCGGAGTGTTCCGGTGTGGTGGGCCACTCCGCATAGGCCAGCGCCGTTTGAATGGAAAGCTTGCGCGCGATTTCTTCTTCGTCCCAGTCGGTGGTGGTGCTGCCTTCCGCAACTTTTCCCCAGCGCGGAGTGCTGCCCGCGGTGAAGAGCAACGACGACACCAGTTGCGTCTTACCGGTGGCGCCGTGGCCGACAATGCCAACGTTGCGAATGTCCTTGGTGAGATAGCTCTTCATGTAGACCTCCAGTGGGCGAGGTCCGTTAGAGATCGTGGCGCGGGCCTGCGCCTGGGCGTGGGCGATACCTGGGGAGCGCGAAGAGTTTCTTGGCGCGCCTGCATGGTTTCAGCGGCCATGCGGGGGCGAAAAAGAAACGAACGGACGAACGCTCTTCAGTTGATTGACCACCTAGCGATCAATCGGGCGGATGCTAGCACACTGGATTGCGCGGCGGCAATCGGTTGGAGGGGGTGGAATTGGAAAGGCTCATCGTATTTGTTGTGCATGAGTCCGAAGCGGGTGAGGGAGTTGACGGCCCGGCTGGGGGGAGAGCCGGGCCGCGCTGGGCAGATAGAATTCGCCCATGGCTGCCGCCCGTTATTTCGACCTGGTACGTGAGATGCGCGACGCGTGACGCGTATAACCATCGCTTGCGGTTAGTGCAGTATGCTCGGCAACACGGCATCAAGCCCACCGCCCGAGCCTTCGCCACTACCGCGCCCACCGTGCGCAAATGGTTGAGCCGCTATAAGCAGCACGGACCGTCCGGGCTGCGCGAACTTAGCCGAGCGCAACATCATTGTCCGCATAAAACTTCTAGCGCCATCGAAGAGCAAGTTCTCGCGCTACGTAAGAAGCTGCCGACCTTCGGCGCGGCGCGCCTCAAACGCGAGTTCGATCTCCTACCCTCCCACATGGCCATTCACCGCATTTGGCGAGAACACGGCCTGATTCGTAAACGCCGCAAAAAATATCAGCGCAAACAAGATCTGGCGGCGGTCAAAGCGACCTGGAGGCTGTTCCAGCAAATTTCCGCCGATACCAAAGATCTCTGCGATATTCCGCAGTTTTGGCCCCAGGCGCAGCAGGAGTGTTAAGAAGCTTGTCACCATCTTGAAGAGTTGGCAGAAGAGGAAGCGCTATTTCCGCCACGCTAAATCGGACTCATCACCGCTTTCACGGTTACTGTGCTGTCTTTGAGTATGTTGATCGAGCGATTCCAATCGGAATGCCGCGTGGATTTCACGGCCAGATGGTGGGGGCCCTCGGGAATATGAAGCGTTGCCGGAGTAGTGCCTACAAATTGGTCATCCAGAAAAATCTCCGCGCCGTCTGGCTCGGAAGTGATGAGCGCCACTCCAAAGCCTGCTGAAGATCGCTCGGTTTGCTTGCCAGATGCCGCGCTCATCAGCGACGTGCCGCTTGGCAGCGGGACATCGGAGGACGCGGTCGCGTTTTCACCTGTCGAGCGAGCAGCCGGGTAAAAACGATGCAGCACTTCGAGCAAATCAGTGGCGCTGAGCGCAAAACCGATGCCGGTGACATTTTTCTTGATCAGTTTTTGAGAATTAATGCCAATCACTTCGCCGCGTGAATTCAGCAGCGGCCCCCCACTGTTGCCGGGATTAATCGGCGCGTCCGTCTGAATCCAGGTGCCGGGACCGGCAGCATCGAAGCGTCCGACGGCGCTGACGATTCCTTTGGTGACGCTGAAGAGCATGGCATCGCCGGGATTTCCAATGGCCAGGACGCTTTCCCCTTGCTGGACGGTCGCGGCTTCGGCAAGCACGAGATGCGGAAACTTCGTGCCGGCGATTTTTGCCAGCGCGATATCGAGGTCCGGATCGATATAAATAATTGCGGCTTCTAGCTGCGTCCCATCGGGAAGGGTGGCCAGCAAAGATTCTTCGCCGCGCGCGAGGTGGGCGTTGGTGGCGATCACGCCGGTTTCCGTGACGAAAAATCCCGTACCGCTTTTGCTGAGACCTTTCAGATAGAGAACGGCAGGTTTTGTGCGGCGCACCAATTCTTCGAGTGATAGGTCCGGTTGCGAATCCAAATCCGGGCGCGAAACCGATTCCACGGCACCACCCGTGAAAGTTTGCGACGAAGTTTTCAGGTCGACGTGAAAGTGATCGGTTTTCAGCAGCCAGTAGTCACCGTGGTTGTGTCCCTTGATGGAAATCCAATTCATGGGGCCGTCGGTAAGCTGAATCTCCTTGGCTGCGAAACCATCCAGGGTGATGCGCGCGATCATGGGGTGCTCCAAGCGCGATCCGATGGTAGTTTTCGTTTTGTGCAGGTAGCCACCGGGAATGTTTTTTTCGTAGGGCGTGCGTCCGACAAAAACTCCGTTGATCTGCACGGACGCGCCGGACGGTGTGCTTGTGATGTGCAATTTATCGGCATACGCGGAAAGAGGACTAAGGACGCGAGCGATTACGGCGACAAGCAAAAGCCGCGAGCAATACGTTAAGCGTGGTGGAGGGGGAGACACAAAGCGCCTTAGTACCTCCCTAAATATTATAACTAGTTAGTACATTATTCCTAATGAATTTGGTTGGGACTGCCGAGCGACTTATTCCTTAGGCGGGACTCCTGGCAGTGGTTGGTAGCCGGCGCAAACAAGAACTGGAACGCTCGGATACCTGCGGAAGCGTGGGTCTGTCTTGGAGAGTTCACAAAGAATAAAAGTCGATCCGCGGTCGGAAGAGATACGGCGGGCATGCACGCAGCTTGCGCACAGTCCGGCAACGCGATCGCGCATTTCTCGCGGGCTCGTTTGTGGCGGTTCGTTCATGAATAAAGAATAGCGCAGGCGACTTTGCGCGGCACAGCGACTGGCGACCCTGACTTGATAGTGCGTCTACAGCTTCAAAGCAAAGTCAGGAAAGCTGGCGGTACATTGCTAGAATGTAGCCACAACTTGCGATGAGATACCTTTTCAGGCAGGAAATTTTGTGCGGGATCCTGGCACTTGTGTTTTTATTTCTTTCCGTGGATCGCGCGGCGGCGCAGCAAAGCAGCCAACCAGAAAACAAAACTGAATCCCAAAGCGACGGCTCGACGCAAAAGGGCGAGAAGGGCCAGAATAGCGATGAAATTACGGCGGTGCCCAACCGCCCTACATTTGCTACTACTGCCGAGTCCGTACAACGCGGCGTGCTGGAGATCGAGTACGGCCTGGAAGCCGCCGAGGGACACCAGAATATCAACGGACTTATAAAATTTGGGGTATTCAAGAATTTGGAGCTGCGATTCGCAAACAACCCGTTGGTGCGCGATACCGGAATTACAGGCGCAGGAGATTCCGGAGCGGGATTCAAGTATCGCGTCATTTCTCAAACGAAAGCGCTGCCGACGATTTCAATTTTGTATACGGCTTCGCTGCCGACGAGCACGATCAGCACGGGGATTGGAGTTACCGGTCACGGCGTAGATTTGCTGTTGAGCAAAGATTTCGGCAAGCATCACTTTGATTTCAACGAAGGGGTACGTTTGCTTGGCCGCCCCGGGCCGGGACCCGGCGGATATGACCGCAACTATTTCACGACCTTTGATTATGGGCATCCGTTAGCGGGCAAGTGGGGGTACGCGGTGGAAGTCGCCGGATTCAGCCGCGCGAATGCGAGCACGCCCGCGACGATGGTGGTGCTGCTTACCGCGACGTACAACATGTCATCGCGGCTGGTGCTCGATGCCGGGGAATACACGGCGGTTTATGGCAACTTGCCGCGTGTAACCTTCTTCCTCGGAGCGACCTATTCGATCGCGGATTTGTATCGTCATAGTCCAGCAACGCACGCGGCGAAAAGATAGCGTCGCGGAGAGAAAGTGAAGAGCGCGTAAGAACGGAGTCGGGACCGCCGTGCCGGACAAATGGCAGATGCAAAACGGGTGGTTGCTACCGATCTAGTTCCGCGGCGAAGGTGGTGCGCCGGATGATGGCGGCGGAGCGGACTCGGCGGGTTCTGTGGGTGAAGGCGCAGGTGCAGCGGGCTTGGCAAAGTGCGCTTCGTCGATTTGCGGATCGACCTCGATTTTATCGGCGATAATTTTTTGCGATTGCTCCGTGCCTGGCGCATCGGAATCAATTTCAAACGCGTAACGCACCCCGCTGACCTCGCGATAATCGCGGAAGACCGATTCCCACGGAATCTCTTTCTCGCTCACTTTGCGGGTGCCTTCCCACCTGAGCAGCAGAAATGACTCCGCGTCGAACAGGTAGCTGCGGGCCTCGCCATTCTTACTCGTCAGCTTCAACCGGTAAGCTGGTTTGCCCTCGATCTCTTCCTTGCCCACGAATTCGACGCGATTGCCTTTCACCTGATAGTCAACCAGCGGTCCGTCGAAATCGGATTCGTCGGCGATGTTGCGGATGTCTTCGGCGGACATGGGCTGCACGTCCTTGTGGTCGGCAAAAGGATTAATGATCCAGCCGGATTTGCCATCAAAGCTGCGAATCAGCGTTTGCCCCTGCACGGTTACTTCGATATGCATTTTGCCGGGGCGTTTCAGCTCGACCAGAAAAGGGCCTTCCGCGCCGCCGCCAAAGTTGATGGTTCCGGAAATCCGTTGCGATTGCACCGACTTGATCCTGGCTACGCCGCCGCGTGCCGCCAAAACCTTGGCGACAATTTCGTCCGCATTCTGCGCGGCCGCAGCCAGCGGTAGCAGTAACAAATAGATAAAAATGAATGTTTTGATTTTCATGGGTGCTCTTGACCGTGCCGACATCCCAATTCAATGTTAAGAGGGCACGTCGCGAAGGTCAATTTGAGCAGAACGAATTCGCAGTTCCCGGTAGCCGGTTCGCTCACGGAGGATTGCGGCGTACCTGCGGATTTGAGGGCATTCCAGTTTGGTTGCCGGGTCTCCTGGGCTGGTATGGAAGCGCGCAACCTACGTGGAGTCATAGGCGGATTAATGGCTGTCTCTTATACACATC
>CAXMLS010000294.1:0-3565 GCA_964194235.1 uncultured bacterium
CTGATTGAAACGGTTGAGGCGATCGACAGCGCGCGCGTCACCACGCGCATTCTGTACATTACCGCGCATCCCGACGACGAGTCCGCCGCGGTGCTTACTTACCTTGCGCGCGGACTGCACGCCGATGTTGCGCTGCTCTCATTGACGCGCGGCGAAGGCGGACAAAATGCGCTGGGACCGGAACAAGCGCCGCAACTGGGACTGATTCGTACGCAGGAATTGCTGGCGGCGACCAGCGGCTACGGCGTGAAACTATTTTTCACCGGCGCGAAAGATTTTGGATATTCGAAAACTCCTGAAGAATCGGAAAAAATGTGGGGCGATCAGGTGCTGGTGGATATTGTCCGCGTGATTCGCAAATTTCGCCCAAATATTGTGATTAATAATTTTGGCGGAGTGCACTCCGGACACGGCCATCATCAGGCTGCGGGACTGCTGACTCCCAAGGCCGTCGAGTTGGCGGCCGATGCATCGTATGGTCAAAACGCTGACGGCACTGAACGCGAAGGCCCATGGGGCGGCAAGGATCACCCGGTGCAAATTCTGGATGTCGATCGCGGCGGCGCAACTGGGGCGGGGACAGCCAACCAAGCGAGATTAGAGCTTCCGTTGGATGACGTTTCGCCGCTCTGGGGAAAGACCTGGCGCGAACTCGGCATCGATGCTTTTGCGAATCACCGCACGCAGGGGATTTCGGCATTTCTTGGGTCAGCGTTTCTTCACCGGCCGATCGCTTTAGTTTCCGAGAACGGACAGAAAATCGATCCTGCCTCGCTGGCACAGCCGCTTCACGCGCTGATCAGCGATGGATCCGGAAACAATTGCTCTCAGACTGAAACTGCGTGCGCTGCGCTAAAAAAAGCGGAAAACGATCTGGCTAAGGCTCGCGAAGAGGCGCTGGGCCTGCGCTGGCAACAATCGGCAGCAAACATTGCCACCGCCGCGAAAGAAATAGCTTCGTTGCATGCAGGCGGAACTCGCACAGCGGAGCGGGGCGACGGTGATCCGTTGCCGGCGGAAATTTCTGCTGTGCAACATCGTGTGGACCGCGCGCTGGCTCTCGCCGCGGGCCTCGAGATCGTGGCGCAGGCGGACAGAAGCGAAGTGGTAGCCGGCGAACCGTTTGCGGTAGACGTCGAAACGCGATGCAGAAAAGAAGCGGCGTGCGAATTTGGAAAACTGGAGCTCGCATTACCGTCCAGCGCAAAAGCGACTAAAGCCGCGGGCGACGCCGGCAGAAACCAGAAATTTAACGTGGTGATCGACGGAGCGGTGGCGCCAGCGACCCCATGGGAGTGGCAACAACCGGAGGAACACGCGCTGGTGACCGCGAAGCAGGAACTTTCCATCGCGGGCTACTCGTTCACCGCAGAACAAATGGTCACGCATGTGGCCGCAACTTCGACGCGCATCGATCGCATCCCGCTGCGTATGGTCCCCGCGTACACGCTGGCGGTGGAACCGGGTCGAGCTATCGAGTTGCTGGCAAAACCGAAAAAACCTTTCGAGGTGTTGTTGCGGGTTCATTCCTACGCGACGAATCCGGGGAACATTGATGTCGGGTTGAGCGCTCCGCAAGGCTGGGCGATCAGCTTCCCGGTGGCGCTGAAATTTTCTGGCGCCGGCGATCAGTACGCCAAATTGAGAGTTACGCCGCCGAATAATCTTCCTGCAGGAACATATTCGGTGAGCGCGTTCGCAAAAAGCGGTGACCAGCAATTCACCACATCTCTGGCGCCGCTCCCTTCCCTGCCGACGCTGCTTTGGAGTCAACCGGCGGAGTGCCGCGTGTTTGCGTTCGATGTTGCGGTGCCGGAGCATCTGCATGTCGGCTACGTTTCGGCGGAAAGCGAGCCGGTGCCGCAAGCGCTGGAGCGATTAGGGATTCAGGTAGAAATGCTGGATGCGGCGGCGCTGGCGTTCGGCGATCTTTCGCGCTTCGATGCCATCGTGATAGGCGTGCGCGCGTATGAGCTGCGGTCCGAACTTTCCGGAGCCAATCAACGTTTGCTCGACTACGTGTCACACGGCGGAACGATGCTGGTGCAATACCAGCGCGACTTTGCGTGGGACAGATTTCAATACGCGCCCTACCCCGCAAAGATTGCTTCCGACAAACCCAACAATCCCCTGCCGCGCATCACGGACGAAAATTCCCCAGTGAAATTTTTGCTGCCGGACGATCCACTGCTGAGCCACCCCAACAAAATTACGCAGGATGACTTCAAGGCATGGATTCAGGAGCGCGGGCTGTATTTCTGGACGCAGTTTGATGCGAGGTACACGCCGCTTTTCGCGATGAACGATCCCGGCGAAGCTGAACTAAACGGCGCACTGGTGTATACGCGTTATGGCAAGGGAATGTACATCTACAGCGGGTTGGCGTTCTTTCGGCAATTGCCGGAGGGTGTTCCCGGTGCGTACCGACTGTTCGTCAATTTGCTGAGCGCATCGCGCGCCCCGGGGCCAGGAGGAAGGCATTCTGCCACTGGCAAAACATCTGCTGCGGCACCAGGGAACACACGGAAGCCAGGCAAGGAAACCAACTAGACACCGGCGCGCTGGCTGAAAAATCGGCGTGCTATCCTCTAGCAGTTCTCCTCCGAAAAAACATTCGTTGAGAAGGAGTTTTTCAAGGAATGAAAATTTCGTGCGCAACACAAAGTCGGCGCGGTTCCGTTCGCTCCGCGATATCGATAATTCTTTTCGTGGCCTTCGCGTTTGTCTGCGCTTCTCCTGCCGCGGCGCAAAAAGACAAGAAAAACAAAAAGGATCCTCACATCGTCGCCGCCGACAGCACCAACCCGCTGGTGCCCATGTCGGATGAAAATCAAATCGATTACATGATTTCGGAAATGCTGGGCGCCTGGCAGATTGGCGACGTGGAAAAACTTCACAAGGATTACGCCGACGACGTAACGGTAGTCAGTGGCGCGTACGCCCCACCAATTCTCGGCTGGACGAATTATCTGGCGATTTACCAGCAGCAGCGCGCACGCATGCAGCAGGTGCGCCTGGACCGATCAAACACGGTGATCAAAGTGGCGGGCACCGTAGCCTGGGCGTGTTACCAGTGGGATTTTGAGGCAACCGCGGATGGGCAGCCGACGGCAGCGCAAGGGCAGACCACGCTAGTGATGGAGAAAAGAAATAATCACTGGATTATCGTGCACAACCACACGTCGCTCCTGCGGCAGTTTGATCCCAACGCATCCGCGCCGGGTACACCAGCAACCGCTCCACCCAGCCAAGGCAAGCCGCCGGCCAGATAGAACGCTCATCAGAACCTGAAGATCCTAAGGCGGCGCGGGGCTAGCTGGAATCAGCACATGGCGAGCTAACGCACCGCACTCCGGCGCGCTTAAAAATTCTTCAGGCCCTGATAAATCCACATCGCAGCAATAACCAACAGCAATGTGCCGGAGGTGATGCCGGTGGTGTTTATGGGCTTGGAAAGCCGCATAATTTTAGCCACAAGCTCCCGCTGCTCCCTCGCCATATGCTCCTGAGCGGAATCCAGGAAGATCTGATCGTCCTCGTGACTGGCCAGAAGGGTGCGCCAGAT
>CAXMLS010000295.1:0-3111 GCA_964194235.1 uncultured bacterium
GATGTGTATAAGAGACAGGTTTATGGATTGGGGCTTGCCGCCGACGGGCGACTGCTTGCGGGCACCGGCAATAATGGTGCGTTGCTGGCGATTAACTCCGGCGGTGTGTTTGCGCAACTGGCGAAAGCGGGCTCCGCGCAAATCACCGGAATTGCGCGCGGCAAAGACGGACGAGTTTTTGTGTGCACCGCCAATCCGGGAAAAGTTTTTTCCGTGGGTCCGGAGTTTGAAGCTGACGGCACCTACGAATCGCATTCTTTCGACGCGCAGAACTTTTCGCGATGGGGGCGACTGGAATGGTGGAGCCCAAAAGTCGCTGAATCCGCTGCCGGGGCGCCGGCAACAAAACCCGGCGCTAAGGTTTCATCGCACGACAACGAGCCGCGTGTGGAATTTTTCGCGCGCTCCGGCAACACGGAAGATCCCGGCAAAGAGTGGTCGCGCTGGTACGGCCCATATACGCGCTCGGGTTCCGCGGTCGAAGTTCCGCCCGCCCGATTCGCGCAGTGGAAGGCGGTGATTCACGGCGGCCGGCCTGGCGATGGAGTGGACTGGGCCAGCCTGGCGTATTTGCCGCGCAATGTCGCGCCGATCATCGATGGCATCGCCCTGCAGGAACCGGGCGTGCGCGCAAACGCCACCGTGATTGTTTCCGCCGGGCAACCTGCAAACGTAAATCTAAAAATGCCGCCTTCGCCAAATACTTCCGGCGTGATCATCACGCAAACGGGCACGCCGCCAAGATTCGAGCCGTCCCCGCAAGGGGTGCAGCAAAAAGGCTACGCTACGGTGCTTTGGAGCGCACATGACGACAACGAAGACGAATTGCGCTACACCGTTTACTACCGCGGAGAAAACGAACAGGACTGGAAAATGTTGAAGGACAAACTGGAGCAGAAATTTTATTCCTGGGACACCACTTACTTTGCCGATGGAGCTTATTATCTGAAAATCGTAGCCACGGACGCGCCGTCCAATCCAGCGGCGACTGCGCTGACAGCGGAGCGCGTGAGCGAGCGCTTCGAAGTGGATAACACTCCGCCGGTGATCGAGCATTTGGAAGCAACAATGATTATTTCTCGGCGCGCTACCGTCGAGGTCAATTCCGTGGAAGTTAAATTTACGGCGCGCGATGCTGCAAGCAGCGTCGAACGCGCGCAATACAGCGTCGACGGCGGCGACTGGATCCTGGTTTCACCGGCGGGAAATATCAGCGATGCGCCGGAAGAAAAATACGACTTTACGGTGAGCGGGCTTAGCGCTGGAGAGCACACGATTGCGGTGCGCGCTTACGACCGGTTTGAAAATGTGGGGAGTGCGAAAACCACGGTGACGTCTGGCAGCGAGCACTAATTCTACGTTGCGAACTATTTCGCACCGTAAGCACTAACTAGACCATCCAGCGTTCCGGTCCTTCTTTACTGTGCAGCTTTTCGATTTCGGCGCCGAAGCCGATGCGCCCGTCTCCGTACGGCTCGTTGCGCGCATGGACGACGCGCGCGGTACAGCGCGTTTCCTGCTCGCTGGTTCCGGTAATTTCTTTGGGCATGCGCAGGGTGACTTCGAGCGGAATGCCCACCTGCAAGGGCGCAGACGACGCAAAGAAAAATCCACCGCGCGAAACGTTCAGCGCTTCGGTAAAATGCTCACTGGTATCCGGGGCAACTCCGATGGCACGAAAACGCAAAGGCGTTCGTAAGCTGTAGCGGGTCAACTGCCGGCGTTCCGGGACTTTCACTTTCACCTGCTCCGCGTGTGGTAACGCAAAACGCGAACCTCGTAAATGCGTGACTCGCCTTGAAGCGTAGCAAAGCTGCGGGACAGGTCAAGCGTCAAATTGATCTGGCGACGGACACTCAAGATGCCACTAATGGTTTCCGCCGGAGCGTTCATCGCGTATTCTTTTTTTCACCGGGACCAGGGGTTTGTGGCGTATGCACCGCAGCAGCAAAACACTCGGCCAGGGATTATTCATGATGGCGACTAACACTCCAACACAGACTGAAGGTTTTACCGCACCGCAGTGGGCGTCGATCGTGGAAGCGCATGCGCGCATTGCGCCGAGAATCCATCGCACCCCGCTACTCACCAATGCGTCGCTGAACGCGTTGACGGGGGCGGATATTTTATTTAAATGCGAAAATTTCCAGAAGACCGGCTCGTTTAAGATCCGGGGCGCAACGAATGCTATTTTTTCCCTGACCGATGCGGAAGTTTCGCGCGGTATCGTGACGCAATCGAGCGGCAATCATGGCGCGGCGATTGCCCGCGCGGCAGCGTGGCGCGGCGTGAAGGCGTGGGTGGTGATGCCGAAAAATGTTTCGGCGGTAAAACATCGCGCGGTGGAAGGATACGGTGCACAAATTATTTTGTGCGAGCCGACAGTGAGCTCGCGCAATGAAACTTGTGCGCGGACACAGACGGAAACGGGTGCGCACCTGGTGCATCCGTACGATGACGATCGCATCATCGCGGGACAGGCTACCGCCGCGAAAGAGTTGCTGGAGGAGGTTGAGGACCTGGACGCGGTGTTTGCTCCCGTGAGCGGCGGCGGGCTGTTGAGCGGAACGTGCCTCGGCGCTAAAGGCATTCGCGGCGATGTACGCGTATTCGGATGCGAACCGGATCGCGCGGATGATGCGTACCGGTCCATTACGAGTGGAACGCTGCAGTCTCAGGAATCGAGCGATACGATTGCGGATGGCTTGCGCGCGAGTCTGGCGCCACGAACATTTGCGATTTTGCGGCGGCATGTTTCCGGGATATTGCTGGCGAGTGAAGAGGAGATTATTGCGGCGACGCGACTGGTCTGGGAGCGCATGAAAATTATTATTGAGCCATCTGCGGCGGTGGCGATTGCTCCGCTGTTGCGAATGGGAGTGGTTGATGGGTTGGGATTGAAAGGAAGAAGGATCGGAGTGATTTTTTCGGGAGGAAATGTGGATTTGTCGGCGCTTCCGTTTTAACCAGGTTAATTTGGTAAAGAAACCTGAACGAGAAAAAAAAGTACAAGCGAAGAGAGGTCCCCCACCTCGACGGGCAGGCTCCACCCGTCTCGGCGAGCAAGCACAAAGCGAACGAGGGGAAAAAGCGTCGGCCCGCTCCGGTCGG
>CAXMLS010000296.1:0-11952 GCA_964194235.1 uncultured bacterium
ATGTGTATAAGAGACAGGGAGTAAGCAGCTCAGAACCGACCGCAATAATTTCAGCTTTCATCTTTTTTTACTTATCCGTTTAACGGCAGCCCGCGCACTTCCCAGTCGAGCGTGAAGAGCGCGTTAACGGTGGCCACGATGGCGCGCCCGGACGGTTGCAGGGCCAGGCCGACGATTCCGGATCCGCTGAGCGCCATTTCGGCTTGGCCGTCGGGAGTGATGCGCACGATCCCGCGCTGTCCCGCGTGGCAAGCGGCAACATAAAGATTACTGTCGCGGTCGAAAGCCAATCCTTGCGGCCGCCCGAGCCCGCGGTAGAAAATCTTCACTTCGCCGCCTTGGGTGATGCGGTATACGCGATCGAAGCTGGAAGTGGTCGGGCCGGTAATGTACAAATCGCCGCTCGGATGAAACGCCAGGTGATATGCGGCGAATGATGGCTCCAGCGTGGCGAACACAAAAATTTCCCGGCTAGGGCTGATCTTAAAAATTGTGCCGCTGCGATCGCCTACATACAGATTTTCTTCACGGTCGAACGCGATTCCCGTCGCGACGCCCATGCCCTCGACCCATTCTTCGCTGCGGCCGTCGGGAGTGACGCGATGCACGGTGCCATCGTGGCGGCAGGACACAAATAAATTTCCCGCGCGGTCCACGGCTAGTCCTGTTGGATTGATCAGCGACGTGACGAAGGGCTTGATGCTGTAATTCGCGGTGACCTTATATAACGAAACCGGCACGCGTTGGCCGCGCGGCCCGCTGAAGGTCACATAAATGTTTCCGTCGGCGTCAACCGCAGGATTGCTTACGGGATGAAGATTGTCCGCGATTTGCAGGCCGATGGTCACGGGATGCGGCTGGCTTTCGTGCTCCGCGCTGGCCACGCGAACCATTCCGCCCGTCGCGCCTTCGGGCACCCGTGCGATTAAACGGCTTCCGCTTGCAAGAGGGAGAGTAGCCTCGGCTTCGCCGAAGCGCACCACCGGCCGCGGTTGCGCCCGGGAAACAAAACCGCTTCCGCGAATGGTCACATCACCGCCGGGAATGGCCGCGCCGGGCGTGACTCTATCGATATGCGGACTGCCCTTTTTTTCCGCGCTGCCGAAGCCGACTTTCATATCACTTTGAAGTGTAACGCGACCTGCAAAACAATGGCAGCGTAGATCCCCGCCATCCAATCGTCAGCCATAATTCCCCAACCGCCGGGGAGGCGTTCGAATTGCCGCGCGGGAAACGGCTTCCAGATATCGAATAACCGAAAAAGTATAAAGCCCAGCAGCCAGCTTTTCCAGTTGAGCGGCAACACCCAAAAAAATAAATAATAGGTAATCAGCTGGCCGGAAACTTCGTCGATCACCACCCACTGCGGGTCCTTTATTTTTGCGTAGCGCGCGGCGCGATCCGCTGCGATGACTCCCGCGACCGCGATCAGCGCTGCAACAATCAACGCGCCGTAACCTGGCAATTGCGAAATAGTCCAGAAATTAACGGTACGTTCCATCCGCAAGCTTGCCGCGGCTTTAGTGAAAAAAAGCCACTGCATCGCAATCGCAAGCAGCGCACCTCCCGCAGAGCCCCACGTTCCAGGAGCCTTGGGCAAATAGCCGAGCCCAAACCACGTCGCCAGCAGAAATGAAAGGTGAGGTTTTTTTTGCGAGGAGGGAATTACTGCCGCGGCTTCAGTGTCCGGCTTCATCGTTCTCGGGCAAATCTAGATCCAGAATAATCGTTTTGCGGTCGCCTTCTTCGCTGTCGTCTTCATTGAAGATGGCCTCAGACACCACGTACTTTTCTGTCGCCCAGTTTCCTAAATCGCGTTCGCGGCATTTCTCGCTGCAAAATGGAAAATCACTGTGCACCGCGGAATCCGTAGCTGTTTTGCATATCGGACATTTGTGTTTCATCGCTACCTGCCTGGCCCTGATGTAAGAAAAATTCTACCCCAATACCCTCAACGCAGCGCCGGTAGAAATGCGCGTCAACCGCGCTGCCGGGTGGACTGCGGCAGCGGACTCAGCGCCTGCTGAAACGACCCTTTGGGTTGGCCGTGGAAGAATCTCTACCACCCGGCCAATCAAGTCGTAATCGTCCGTCTTGGTGATCTCGACGCAAGCAACATCGCCGGTCTCCGCCACCACTCCATCTACCTCAATGTCCGTCAAGTAAAGTTTGCCATCGATATCCGGAGCCATTCCTTCCAGCCGCGCCTCCCAGACGAGAGGATTGTCCTTTGAAAGTCCCTCAATCAAGGCAACGGCCGTCCGCCCCTGAAACATCGGCGACGAAGCGCGCAGATATTTGGCTCGCAAATTTTCGCGCGAAATCTTTTTTTGTATGGCCATCAGCCGGTTGCGGCGGTCGGTAATGATCTCCGCATCTACCTTGGCGTCCAGCGGGTAACTCGCGGCATTATCGACATCCGAGTATTCAAACACTCCCATCCAGTCGAGATTCGCGGCGCGCACAAAATCGCACAACTCCGCAAAGTCGCTTTCCGTCTCGCCCGGGAAGCCCACGATAAAAGAAGTGCGCAGTGACACACCGGGAATCGTCGTGCGCACGCGCTCAAGCAATTTTAAAAACGCCTCGCCGTGCGATCCGCGCTTCATACGCGCCAACACATTGCGGCTGGCGTGCTGCAGCGGCATGTCCATGTATCTCGCGATGCGTGGATGCGAAGCCAGTGTATCCAGCAATTTTTGCGTCACGCGATTGGGATACGCGTACAGAAAGCGCACCCACAGCAAATCTTCCACCTGCGACAATCGCGCTAGCAGTTGCGCCAGGCCGTCGCGCAATCCAAGGTCTTCGCCATAGGAAGTCGTGTCCTGACCGATCAGCGTAATCTCTCGCGCACCTGCCGCTGTGAGGTTTTCCGCTTCGCGCACCACCGATTCAAAGCGCCGGCTGCGGAATTTGCCGCGCAGCTGCGGGATGATGCAGAACGTGCACGGATGATCGCAGCCTTCGGCAATTTTGATGTACGCGGCGTGGCGCGGCGTGGTCACCACGCGCGGCGTCAAATCGTGATACAGAAATGCCGGCGCTTCCGCGGGCAGCATACGCAAATCGCCTTCGACGGCTTCAAGAATTCGCTCCACTTCGCCGGTGCCCACGATTGCGTCCACCTCCGGTACCTGCTCCAGAATCTGCGCGCGAAATCGTTCCACCAGGCATCCGGCCACAATCAGTTTTCTGGCGGCGCCGAATTTCTTGTGCTCGGCCATTTCCAGAATCGCGTCGACGGACTCTTTTTGCGCCGCTTCGATAAAGCTGCAGGTATTTACCACCAAAACTTCGGCTTCAT
Source organism: uncultured bacterium (assembly GCA_964194235.1). Taxonomy (GTDB): domain Bacteria; phylum Acidobacteriota; class Terriglobia; order Acidiferrales; family UBA7541; genus Acidiferrum. The sequence goes on from CAXMLS010000296.1 coordinate 3,308, forward strand.
CGGCGCGAGGAGTAAGTTCATATCCGCCGCGCGCAAGAATGCCCATCATCACCTCGCTGTCGACGAGGTTTTTGGGGCACCCGAGGCTGATGAATCCTACTTTAGTCATAGTTATAGATTTGCGGGGTTCGCTGCGGTATTAACGCGTTTTTATTGTAACACGCGCAGGTGCTTACGCTTGGTGGCTTTGGGTCTGGCTCAACGAATTTCAGAGGGAACGAATCGTGGTTCGGACCTGCGCCAGAATTTCACGCAGCCGCGCGGCGTTGCATGGCACATCGCCAAATCGCGCGTGCCCATAAATTTCCGTAAACTCCCGGACCGCCGGGGCCAGCCGCGCATCTGCAAAGCCCGCCGCGAATTCAAAGGGTGTCTGCGTTACGCCCCGTGCAATGCCGCGCTTGCCCAGAACGCGCATCAGCTCGTAATACAATTTCGAAGCGAGTTGCGGATTCATGCTTCCCGAACGCCCGACGCGCACCTGCAAATTCAATCTTAGGCGGCGGATCAGCTCCGGGATCATGTCCACACGCAGCACCACGATCAACAGCACCAACGCCACCGGCAATAAGTAGCGCAACTTGGAATGCTGGAACTCCCAATTCTTTAACCAGTCGCGGGTGCCCTGTTGTTTTCTGTCAAACCACGACCGCAGCGCTTCGCTCCAGCTTCGCGAATTGTTTTTCAGGCTCTGCGCCAGCACCACCTGATGCGCGAAGTCATAGCTGACGATCCACTCGCTCCAGGCTAGCGACATCCAGTCCAGATACTGGTTGAGACGGTAGAAAATTCCCCCGCTACTTTCCGGAGCCGCCGGGGTGGGATCGAAGGTGATCCATCCATTTCCCGGAAAATAAACTTCCACCCAGCTGTGCGCGTCGCTCGCTCGAACCACGTAGTCTCCGCCGAGATCGTTGTACTCCCCCGGCAGGAATCCGTTTACCTCGCGCGCCGGAATGCCCAGCGTGCGCAGCATCACGGTCATGGCCGAAGCAAAATACTCGCAATGGCCGGCGTGGGTCTCAAAAAGAAAATGCGCCAGCGGATCGTCACCGGGCTTTCCAGTTAACGTCAGGGTGTAACCGAAGCGGCTGCTCAGATAAAGTTCCATGGCCGCGGCTTTGTCGTACGGCGTTGAGGCACGTGATGTGATTTGCTGTGCGAGCGGCGCAATTCTCTTGTCGAGTTCCGGGAGCTGCAGGTAGATACTTTTGATGTCCTCGGGATATTCGGCCGCGGCGCCGCGCAGTTTCTTTACGTCCAGCGCGGGCAGTCGTGAAAAACCGGAATATCGCACCGCTGTGAAATTGTGAAAAGGATTCAGCAGTGATCCGGTGGAATCTTTAAAAAGATACGTCCGCCGCGCTGTAGCGTAAGCGCTGCCGGTTTCCCCGCTGAAATTTCCCCGTAAAGACACCGCTTTGCCCGGAACAAAGACCGCGTCCGTGGCGATGGGTTCGAGATAAACGGTGTACAGCAATCCCGGCGACCGGTCAGCCTTCTGCGCTTCGCCTCGCGATCCAGTTATTTGGGCTTCGTCCGGTTTCGCGCCGCCGGTGTAAATCCAGCCGTCCGCATTCGGGAACAAGGTTGTCGATCCGTGACCGGCGGAGGTCCAGCGCTTGCCGTCAAAATTTGTCAGCGCGATTCCGCGCCACCGCAATCGCGTATAGCCGACCGGCTGGCCGGTCTCGACGCGCATTACGATGGTGGAATTTTTCTTAATCTCCCCGATCTGACCGATTTCCACATCATCGTTGAACCCCGTCATCAGCGCGGGATTGAAGCTGGTGCGGCCCAGGTATCCGGCGCTGAATCGCGGGAATACAAAAAAGAGCGTGCCACCAATCAGAATCGCGCCCAGCGCGACGCTGACGGAGGCCAAGCTAAGTGCGCGATCCAGCCGCTGCTCGCGTTCCTGCTGTCCTGGTTGCACAGCCGATGTCACCGTGCCGCCAGCCGCGCGGCGCACCTCCAGGCCGACAAAGGTGGCCACGCCAAAAAGCAAAAAGACAAAAAAGCAGAATAGAAAGGTGGTGTCTACGGTAAGCACCGCGGACGCCAGAATTCCTGCGAACGCCAGCATTGCCAGGAAAATGGCGTCGCGATCGCTTTCGGCGCTGTACAGGCGCACCAGCGTCACGAAGATTAAAAAGTGCACCGCACCCAGCAACGCTGCGAACAAGGGTGGATTAGCGGAATTTGCCACCACGATACGCGACAGCAGGAAAACATCCACCGGGAAGAATCCCAGGTATCCGATTACCAGCCACGTTGCTCTGCTGTGGCGCAACTCCGCCGCATACCCGCGCCACCACCGGTAACCTTTATATGCGACTGCTGCGGGCGCAAGAATTGCCGTTAGAGGATCGAGCTTTCCCGTTAAAGCCAGCGTGCACACGGATGCAAAAATAAGCAGTAGCAGGGAAGCGCGGAAAAAACGATCGGCCGGAAGCCCGCTGGTACTTAGCAGGGCATCCGCCGTCGAAACTTTGGCGTTCTGACCTGCGGCGCCCGTATCTGTAGCCGAAGAAGCCATGAACTTTCATCGTAGCATTCAGCTCTCCGGTGCGCGTTGGCAGGTAATGCCGCCACTGCGTGAAAGACAACCTCGGTATTTGGACTGCTTTGATGCAATGAGGCAATTTGCGGGTGACTTTTCGCACGAAAATCTGTTGCTCAATAATAAAGGGGGCCCAATTCATGCAGGCCCCCGTGTACGTCTTCTGGTTCCAGAGATTAGGTTCCAGATCGCTGTGTTATTCCTGACTTAGACGCTTCTGATCGGTCCGTTCACACCATCCGGGAAGAAAGCGCCCTGGACCGTGCCGGGTTTTGAACTTCCGAACACGATAGCGAGAACTTCGCTGGGCGTGCGCACAATGGTCAGACCTTGATCGTTATTGCTGAAAAATTCCGTACCGGACGGCGGAGGAACGATATCTTGCGAGTCTAGTGGAGCGGTTCTGACATCGTTGAGCGCCACCAAAACGCGAAGAAGCCCAGTGTGCTCGCCTTCGGTCAGCGCGATGCGCGCCGCCGCTGCGAGTATGGCCTTGCTTTGAATCAGAGGTGCGGCCCCGCCGTATGCGCTGACGCCCACATCTTCGAAAGCGCGCGCTTCCCGCAGGAATTGGCTGCGATTGCTTACCAGTCCCAGGGCGTTCAGGTTGATTTCGGGCTTGGCGATGGCATGGCTGCCCAACACCGAGCGCAACAATTTCACGTGTTCTTGTTCATCTTTGGCGATCTGCAGGGCGATGGTGCGAATATTCGCGTCCTCGTTCTGATCGGTGTTGTTCTCGCCGTCGTTCTCGGCAAAATTGACCAGCGTTCCCCCAACGGTAGGTCCCGGATCTCCAACTCCGCTGACCCCAATGCCAATTTGCGCGATGGTCTTCCCGGTGGTGGCCTTGGTATAAAATTCGGCTTCCAGATATTCCAGGTTCAAGGCGAAATTTAGAATGGCGATGTCGTTGGCGCTGAGGGTGGACTGTGCGTTTGCAGAATCCTCCCCCAGGATAACAGCGGAGCCTCCTAACAGAGCCGTGCCGGCGATACCCATGCCTGCCAGGCCGCTGTTTTTCAAAAACCCTCTCCGGCCGAGATGATCTTCTAATACAAACTCTTTTTTACCGTTTTCCATAGAATCTCCTTTTGTAAATTCCGTCGAGAGGGATTTGTATCCGTCCGTCGCTAATTCCGTACGGGGATGCGGGGAATTCGGATGAGTACGTGTCGCCACGGATTTACTGTAGGAGCCCTAGGACTCGGAAATTCCGAATCTGCCCGGATGAATTAGCGAAAGAAACGTTCAGACGAGCGATTAGAGCAGGGAGGGGCACGGTGATAGATGAGGGGTTGTGGCTAAATACCGCCACGAGCGCTTGCGCTCGCCACGCTTATCCCGTAACGGGGGAGCAGATGCGGGTGATCCAAGAAATTTCGGTGAAGATAAAGCGCCCTATCCAGGAAGCTTCGCTGCGAGCACATCTACCTGCTCAATCGTTGGCGGTTGCGAGAAAAGCTCGGACGCCTTTGCCATCAACGCGGCCGCAACTTTGCCGGCCAAATGCGCCTGCCGTCCAGCTTCATTGGGGAACGCGTCGAAGATGCCAAATGTACGCGGCCCCATTTTAATCGCGAACCAGGCGGTAGTGGCCGGTTCTTCCTGCACCAGCGCCAATCCGCTGTTCAGGAATTTCACCACGTCCTCCTCTTTACCCGCCTTCGCTTCCAATCGAACGTACAACGCTACTTTAACCATATTTTTATCTCCTCTGCTGCAGGCCGCAATTGTATCAACTTAAACGGGATTAATTTAGTGCGCGTCCAGGCTACGCAGAAACGCGATGACCGCTGCGCGCGCTCCGGGATCAGTGACATAGAAAGGATGTGGCGCTGTTGCGCCGCGGCTCGGATCGAACAGCTTGTCCAGGCTGGGCACCGAATCGTCGTGCAGGAAAACCGGCTTGCGCGCAAGGTCGAGCAACAACGGCATGGCAATGCCGCGCACTTCGCCGCGCAACGAGCCGTAGTCTATCGCTGCTGGCACGGAAAGTGACAACGGCGGCCTTCATCATTTATTAATGTTTTCGCCGCGGCGGCCTTGCCACTCTTGGCTTGTGCGGCGAAAGGCTTTCAGCACTACTTTCGTCCAGCCCTTTTCGCGCGCGTCGAAGTGTCTATCTGTATGCATCCGCCGCTTCTTCCAACGGCAATTCATGCGACACCAGAAATAAACTAGAGCTTTTACTACTACTCCTTGCGCGAAAGGATAAAGATGGAAGGGGTATCCCGGCGCTTCTGGTTTGAATTTTTTTGATTCTCGTTACGTTGGCGGGCTGGCCTGAATACTCTTTCACCGTAGGACCATACGGTTTTGACTACAACCAAGGCATATCCTTATTTTTCGACGGAAACCCGGTAAGGAACCATATGTTGCCGAATATTCTCGGGAAGCCGACGAAACTCGACGGGATCGACAGAGATGATCTATTAATCGGGAAAGTTGGCGCGGACGTCTATTTTTTCGGGTTTAAACGCCGCTAATGCCGTGCGCGCAACCTTGCGCGTCAGATTCGAAACCGGCACCGAGGCAAAATTGTTTAAGAGCACTTTCTTCGCTCCGGTTAACGCCGGTAGTGCATCACAGTCCACGCGAAAGGGAAGCAGCGTAATCGACCGGTAGGTCACTGCGTGGCGAATTCTATCGAGCGCAACGAGACGCCGTGACAGCTGGATCGCTCCGGAAAAAGTTTCCGCCAAATAGCGCCGCAATTCCCTCTTGGCGTCTTTGTCCACCGCGATGGTAGGGAAATGCCACATGCGCGATACCAAGGTCGGAATATCGTCGAAGGCGGCTTTCGCTTTTGTCTGTTTGGGCGGCGGCAACAGCATGCACCAGCCTCTGGCGTCCACAAGTACCGCTGCCGCAAGCGTCACGTTCACTGAATCGCGCTTCTTGCGTTTTTCCGGAATCAAGTCCTGAATACCCAGCTTGCGCGCCTGGCAGAATTTCGCTACCGGACATAGCAGGCATTGCGGCGCGCGCGGCGTACAGATCGTCGCGCCCAGTTCCATCATTGCTTGATTCCAGGCGCCTGGCGCCTCATGCGCCAGCAAGAGATCGGCTGATTTTTGCAACGATGCCCACCGAGCGCCTTCGCGCAAATCTCCGCGCACCGCCCCCAATCGCGCCACCACCCGAGCGACATTGCCGTCCAGCACCGCGTGCTTTTTTCCAAACGCGATACTAAGGATTGCATTGGTGGTGTACTGACCGATTCCACTCAAGGCGCGAATTTCTGTTTCCGTGGCAGGGAATTTCCCGCCATGGTCGCGAACAATTTGCCGCGCCGCCGTCTGCATGTTCCGCGCGCGACTGTAGTAACCAAGTCCCGACCACATTCGCAGGACTTCCGACTCCGGCGCGTCCGCCAGCGCGTGCACATCCGGAAACCGCGCGCAAAAGTTTTCGAAATAGGGAATAACTGCAGCCACGCGCGTTTGCTGCAACATGATTTCGGAAATCCAGATGCGGTAAGGGTCGCGATTGCGCCGCCAAGGCAGGTCCCGCCGGTGCATGGCAAACCAGCCAAGCAATTGTGAACGTAATTGTTTAAGAGAAGCGGCGGCGATAGTCATCGACGCCGTATTTTCGCACATTCCTCAAATTGAATGCGCAAACCCCGGGCTCGGGGAGTCATACGGGAGGACGTCGCGTCTACCGCATGAGGTCGTCTAGAAAAACTACATACGACGAGTGCCACACGCTTGCAGGAATCGACCCACGTGGCTGGCTGGTGACAATAATTTTGAATAATTCCGGCGAAGACGCCAGATCCGTAATCAGTCGATGTTCCGGGTCCGGGGCCAGCGGATGAGCCAGCGCCAGATACTTCAAAATTAGAAAGACAATTTCTTCCGCCGGCGCCAGTCGCGTCTCCACTCCGGCGCTACGAAATTGCAGCAACGCGTTGCGTTCGTAGAAATGCCAGGTTAGCGCGGCGCACAGCGTTATCGCCCGTTCGAAACGTTCGCTCGCCGTTTGTACCGTCGGCTTGCTTCCCGGCTGCAGTACTGAATTCACGTGCGGATCCAGCACCAGCAACACCCGGCAATCATCCTCTCGCGTGAACTCACGCACCATCAACGATCCAAAACGCGCCGAGGCTTTCCAGTGCACATGCCGCACGCTGTCGTTGGCCACGTAGCCGCGGAGTGCATACAAATCCTGGCCGCGACCTTTCGAAAGACTTTCTAGCGCGCCTTGCAATCCGGGCAGAATCTCCACGAATTCATTCGTGGGCGCCACCGACGGATACACCACCGCTTCGGTTTTTAAATCCATGCGGCGGGCTTTTTGCAAAAATCCAAATGGAAAGCGCGTCAGAATCTTGAAAGTATCCTGCCGGTGCATTCCTCTACGGAGAAACGTCAACGGAACGGTTTGCTGCACGCGATCGTTTTTTGGGAGATATGGAAAATACACCGGCGTATCCAGAATCGCGGATGCGGGCGCATCTTTTGTTTTTGCCGCTTCCACGCGCAGCGAAAAACTCGGCAGCGTCGATTTTTCATTCTGCAGTTCGATCAACGCGCGCACCGGCTGACCCACAAAAATATGCTCCGGCAATTCCAGCCGCATCTCCACGCCCGACAGCGTCACCGAGGAAAGTATTCCGGACATTAAAATAATCGCGATCAGGCACGCGAGAACCAGAAACAGCAAGTTGTTGCCGGTATTCAGCGCCGCGAGCGCCACCAGGATAATCCCGCCCATGTACACCCAGCCGGCGCGCGTAACCCGGTACTCCATCTTGTAGCCGATCCAGCGTAGCGGCGTGCGCTTCGCCAATACCGGCACGAGGGTCACCGCCACCCACGCGGCCACGACCAGCGCGCCGACCGCCGACGTGCTGGCCAGTACTATGTGTCCAAGCTCCGCTGCCGCGCCGGAATACAGGGCCAATATCAGCGCTACGGCCAGCGCCGCGAGCGCCAGAAAAAATGCCCGCACCGTGGACCGGTCTGAGCGGGCCCACAGTTGTGCAAATGCAGCGCGGCTAATGGCCATGGGGATTTCCATCTGAAAACGTGCAGTTAAAAAACAGACTCACAGCGGTACGCGAACGGACTCCACGATTTCGCGAAGCACCGATTCCGTGGTTTCGGATTTTTTCTGCAGCGAAGCGTGCCGCGAACTGGCCACCACACGGTGCGAAAATACCGGCACGGCCAGTTGCTTGAAGTCGTCAGGCAGGCAATAGTCGCGTCCATCCAGGAAAGCGCGCGCTTGCGCCGCGCGTTGCAGCATCAAGGTGCCGCGCGGGCTGACGCCCAGCGCCAGTTGCTCCGAAGTGCGCGTGCGATTCACGATTTCCAACGCGTAATCATGCAGGCTGGAATCAACTTTGATATGCGCCACTGCGTCCTGCATGGCCATCACTTCGCTCACGTCCGCAACCGCTTCCAGTTTATCGACGGGATTATCGCCAAGCGGGCCCACGCGGTTGCGCAAAATTTCGCGCTCCGTTTCCGGAGACGGATATCCCATCTTGATGCGCATCAGAAATCGATCCAGCTGCGATTCCGGCAGCGGATATGTGCCGTGATGCTCCACGGGATTTTGCGTGGCAATCACCAGGAACGGCTGGGGCAGCGTCATGGTCTTGCCGTCGATGCTCACCTGCGCTTCGTTCATGGCTTCCAGCAGCGCGGATTGCGTGCGCGGAGTGGTGCGGTTGATTTCGTCGGCCAGCACCACGTTGGCAAAGATCGGTCCTTCGCGGAATTCGAACTCGCGCGTCTCCGGATTGTAAACACTCACGCCCAGCACGTCGCTGGGCAGCAGATCCGATGTAAATTGAATACGCTGAAAGGTGCAGTGAAAGGATCTTGCCAGCGCCTGCGCCAGCGTCGTCTTTCCCACGCCCGGCACGTCTTCGATCAACAGGTGGCCGCGCGCCAGCAGTGTGATCAACGCAAGTTGTATGGCTTCTTCTTTTCCGTAAATCGCCCGCGCGATGCTGCGCTGCAGTTGCGAGACGATTTGAGAGGTTGCGGTCGGCATTGGTTGAAAACCCGGGCCCTTCCTGTTACAAATACCAACATCGGGCGATTAGCTCAGTTGGTTAGAGCGC
>CAXMLS010000297.1:0-2548 GCA_964194235.1 uncultured bacterium
TCGCCGGTTTAACCGGCGCACAGGAGAAAGACCCATGAGAAAAATCGGCGGTGAAATAAGAAGCGGATCGGATCGGCGGAGCTTCCTGAAGACCGGAATGGCAGCGGCTGGCGCAATGACCGTCGGAGCTGGGTTGCTAACCAGCGGCAATTCAGCATCCGCCGAAGAAATAAGCGGTCGGTTAGACGCGGGCGACGCAGCAGTCCTTAGATTTCTCGCCGCGGCGGAAATATTGGAAACCGATTTGTGGCAACAGTATAACGAGCTGGGCGGTATCCAAGACAAAGAGGTACCTGGCGGAAGCGGGAATCCGGCGTATACCAAGGCAGTCAAAGCGCTTGATGGAGACATGGACCAATATATTCACGACAATACCGAGGATGAGCTTACGCACGAACAGTTCATCAACGCCTACCTTGCGTCGAAGGGGGCGGATACCGTCAACCTCGACCACTTTCGCGTTCTGCCAAGCAGCAAGGCCACCGGCGCGCAGCAAATTGGACGTCTAACAAATCTGATGCGTCTCTCGGTAGACACTACCTGGTACACGCGGTATCGAAGCCGCAGAAAGAATCCCGACTTCGGCGACACTTTGCCTCAAGCCATCCCGACCTTGGCGGTTGGTGAGCACGCGGCGATACCCAGATCCGATGCCGACCTCGTAGACCCAAATCATCTTCAGGCGATTGCCTACACTGCAGGTTTTCATTTTGCGACCATTGAGCAGGGAGGAACCAGCCTCTACGCGTCGCTCGCTCAGAGAGTGACTAGCGTTGAGGTGTTACGCATTCTACTGAGTATCGGTGGAACGGAAATAATGCATTTTCAGACTTGGCAGGATAAGGCCGGTAATGTGAAGCCACTGACTGATGTCGATCCCATGACCGGAGTCAAGGTAGTGTTCCCAGACCTGAACTCTGCACCTCTTGGTGGAGAAAATTTTCAAACGAATCTGATCATGCCGGAGCCCACCATATTTCTCAGCAGGCATTTCCCGGCGTGCTCGATTATTCGACCTACCGAAACGCGAGGTGCCGCGATGGGCGCAGTAAAGTTCCTCGCCGCAAGTGGACTTTTCACTGGTCAGTCGAAGTCGTTCTTCCTGCAGGTTATGGATCTTGCAGAAGATGCCGATGAGGCAGCGCGTGGGTTTTAGCGCCACCTGATCGCCTCGATTTCTTCAGGGCAGTTATTATCGCAGCTCAGCCTGTCGTTCCTCGTGGATTGCCTGGGGGCATTCTCACGTACTTGGCGACGGTGGCGTTTGCAGTAGCGATGCGACGAAAGGATTGGCTCGGAGGAACCACGAGTCGTGTGTTCGTGAGCATCAGCTTGTTCGTGGTTCTCTGCGTTGCGGTGGCCGCGGTGCTGTTCCTTTCATCGCCCACACCGCAGTCCATAGAAAATAGGATCACAATTCCCGGTTTTATTTTCTCGATCCCTGCCGAATCGTTCATGATTCCGTGCCTGATCGGCGTCAACCTGCTCCGTCGCGCCGGTGACGATTGCGCTACCTTACCCTGCAAAAGATCGAGCCGTGGAAATCATCTATTTCAAGCTATATAAGAATCAGCTACCGGTAGTGGAGCAAGCGCTCGAAAGGGTCGCGCTAATGCTCAGAACGGATAAATCCCGTGGTTACTGCTTGGAGATGGTAAGGAGCTTTTCTACAAGACGGCGGCTTGTGGAACTTGCCATCCAGTAATTGTGAAGGCAAAAAGCTCGGGGACGCATGCAATTGCGAGCAAGTAAAATAAGCATACCTTCAGTAATAAAGATCTGGCGGCCCTTTGTATTCCTGGATGCTGTTGCCTCCATCGATGACGATCAGCTGGCCAGTGATATAGGACGCGGATTCAGATGCGAGGAACGCAATAGCGGCAGCGACTTCGTCGGGACGGCCGGGGCGGCCGACCGGGGTGTTATTCCCAGCAATAATTTCCTGTGCGTTGGAGGAAGCAGTTTGAATCCAGCCAGGCGCGACAGCGTTCACCGTAATTCGCTTGCGGGCCAACTCAAGAGCGAGGCTGCGCGTGAGCCCGACCATGCCAGCTTTGGCCGCACTGTATGCAGTCGAGCGAGGATTGCTGACAATCGGGCCGGTTACCGACGAAACGTTCACGATGCGGCCATAGTTGGCAGTCAGCATGGAAGGCAGAACCGCTTTAGTGACATTAAAAGTGGTTTTGAGGTTGATCGCGATACTGTAATCCCAGTCCGTTTCATTCAGCTCGGCGAGAGATGTCGAGAGCGTCTCGTCAGGATTGCTCACCTGAGTCATCCCGGCGTTGTTGACGAGGATATCCACGCGGCCGTAGCGTTCGAGAACTTCACGAACTAATTCTTGCGTGCGCGCTCGGTCCCGCAGGTCCGCGGCGAAAGCAAAAACATCGCAGTTCTCCGCGGCGAGTTCGCGAGCTCTATCTTCGATTCTTTCCGTCGTGGAAGTTATGGCGATTTTCGCCCCTTGCTGCGCCAGCAAACGTGCAGTCGCAAAACCTATTCCTTGAGGGCTGCCCACACCTGTGATGCTGTCTCTTATACACAT
>CAXMLS010000298.1:0-2762 GCA_964194235.1 uncultured bacterium
ACTCCGAACGCATCCGCCGTCAGAAAGAAGATGTGTTTTGGATGCCCGCCCATGCTGGGCAAAACTGCATTGTCTATAAAGTCGAGCGGGTAAGCGGCGCGCGTATTTTCAGTGATCGAATCATCATCGTAGTCCGGTATTTTTGTTCGCTCGTCGACTACGACATTTTCAAGCACCGCGCCCCGCCTGATTGCATTCCAGATCTGTGGCTCGCGCTGTTTCGATAGATGAATGCACTTCGCATAGCAGCCGCCTTCGAGATTGAAAATCCCTGCCCCGCTCCAGCCGTGTTCGTCATCTCCAATCAAGCGGCGCTCAGGGTCTGCGGACAAGGTGGTCTTGCCTGTGCCCGAAAGACCAAAAAACAAAGCGGTCTCACCATTGACCCCGCGATTCGCGGAGCAGTGCATCGGGAGAACGCTCTTCAAGGGAAGAAGATAATTCAGTACGGTAAAAATCGACTTTTTGATTTCTCCCGCATAGCGCGTCCCTCCGATGAGAATGAGGCCAGCCGTCAAATGGATGGCGATGACGGCGCTGGAGCGCACTTTGTCGCGGCTCGGGTCAGCTTGGAAGCCCGGGGCAACGACCACCGTGAAGTCAGGGGACAGGCTGTGAAAGTCCCCATTGTGCGGATCAATGAAGAGTTGTTTCGCGAAGAGCGCATGCCAGGCGAACTCGGCAATGACCCGAATCTTCAACTGGTACGTCATGTCCGCACCGGCCCGAAGGTCCTCCACGAAGACTTTCTTGTCTCTTAGATACTGGAAGAATCGTTCCGAAAGGGCATCGAACGCTTCTGGTTGCATAGGCTGATTGACCTCGCCCCAGTCAACCGTCACCCGGGTTTGATCGTCAATAACGATGAACTTATCCTTCGGGCTGCGTCCCGTGTGTTCGCCGGTGAGCGCCGCAAAGGCGCCGTTTGACGCGCGGGTGCCTTCACCTCTCGTCTCGGCGATTGACAACAAGTTCTCGATTGTGCTGTTTTTGGGGCTCGTTGCAAGGTTTTCCAAGAGTCCGTGAAACGGCAGATGACTCAACGAATTTGCGGTGACCATTGTTTTTCCTCACTAAACCCGAACGACATAAAATCTCCGTCCGCTTGCCCGTAGAGTGCGCACTTCCGCATTGTCACGTTATCTCGGGTTCTGGCGTCGATGGTTCCTCCACGGTGGAGGCCGTGTTCACCGAGGGAACATCGGTACTCCTTCGACCCCACACGGTCCCCAGTGGATGCCGCTTCACGGCTTCGGGATACATGGCTCTGGCCCGGTCGAGCGCTTCGCCTACGCTTTGGCAGATATTCTCCGGTCCCACATATTCGTGAAATTCAGCCTGCTGCATTCGTTTCGCGGGCTGTTCCCGTGCCCCGCAAAGGATGAGTTTGCGCCCGGATTCGTGCACGCGATCCGCGAGATTCTCCAGCGCCTGCAGGCCAGTGGAATCGATTGCCGTCATATTGCGGAGCCGGAGAATAAGGATGGGGGGTAGTTCGGGCAGACGAGATACAATCTCCTCTATTTTGTCCGTGGCGCCAAAGAGGAAGGGGCCGTGGATTCTAAAGATGCTGACGTAAGAAGGAATTTCTTTGTGCTGCAGGATATGAGCATGTCCGTCGCGGACATATTCCTCCGTAACTTCCGATACCGTGGTGGACTGTGTCACTTTTCGAATGAACACCAGCACGGCCATGATCATGCCCGCTTCTACCGCCACGGTCAGATCGGCGAACACCGTGAGCAGAAACGTTAAAAGCCAAGTGGCAATCTCCAGCCGCGACAGTTTCAACAGTTCGGGAATTTCCCGCCATTCTCCCATGTTGTAAGAAACAACCAGCAGGATGGCGGCGAGAACGGACAACGGAATGAAGCGGGCCAAGGGTGCAGCGAAGAGAACAATCGCGAGAAGAGTCAGCGCATGAATTATCCCGGATACAGGAGTCTTAGCGCCAGAACGGATGTTGGTCGCCGTTCGAGCGATCGCTCCTGTAGCGGGGAGTCCCCCGAAAAGAGGGGACAGGATGTTGGCGACTCCCTGGCCAACGAGCTCGACATTGGGGTTATGTTTATCGCCGCTCATACGGTCGGAAACCACCGCAGACATCAATGATTCGATCGCGCCCAGCATCGCCACGGTGATTGCCGGTGAGATTAACGGCCGGAGCAGATCCAAGCGAAAGTGCGGAATCGTAAGCCTTGGAAATCCGGAGGGAATACCGCCGAAGCGGGTGCCAATCGTTTCCACCGGAAGCTTGAAGGTCAGAACCGCTGCGGTGCCCAGAAATAGGGCAACGATGTACCCGGGAACTCTCTTCACGTACAGCATGAAAACGATGATCACGGCGAGCGCAACTACAGCTAGGGTCGTCTCCACGGGCGAGAACGAATAAAAATTATGCGCAAGAGTCTGGATTCTCGACGCGAATTCACCCGGAACCTTGTCAATCTTTAGCCCAAAGAAGTCCTTGATTTGAGTGCTGGCGATAATGACGGCAATGCCGTTCGTGAACCCCACCACGACAGGACGCGGTATGAATTTAACGGCCGTCCCCAGACCTGTTGCACCCAGGAGCAGCAGGAGGATGCCCGCCAGTAGGGTGCACATGAATAGGCCGTCGATGCCGTGTTTCGCGACAATGCCAAATACGACGACGACAAAGGCGCCGGTGGGACCGCCGATCTGTGTGGACGATCCTCCCAGAGCGGAGATCGCAAACCCCGCGACGATGGCGCAATACAGGCCCTGTCTCTTATACACAT
>CAXMLS010000299.1:0-6847 GCA_964194235.1 uncultured bacterium
GATGTGTATAAGAGACAGGCGTAGATCGATGCCCTTGCGCCGAAATCGCAGCTTGCCAACGGAAAATTAAGATGCCGCTCTCGACCCCTTCCGACCTCGGCGCCGTCAACACAACGGAACAATATTGCGCGCTATTTGACTGCGTACGCGAGTTGATCGCGGTCCTCGAAAGTGACGGAACCACAGTTTTTGCCAATTCCGCGTTTCAGAGAGTCCTCGGATACTCTTCCACGGAATTAAGCGGCAAGCCTCTCATTCAGTTGGTGCATCGGGATGATCTGGAACTGGTTCGCGGCGCCTTGCGCAGTCTAAGCGGGAATTTCGAGCCCCTGATCAAGCTGCGGTGCCGTGTGCGCGGCCGAAATGGCGAGTGGCGCTGGTTCGATGCCGAAGCGCGTCGAGGTGTAAGGGGTTTCGGATCGGGAATTGTCTTAAGCCTTCTCGATGTGACTGACCTGCAGAGAATCGAAGCCGAGCGGCAGGTCATCTTTGAGGTGATCCACGCGCTTAACGAAACTGCGAATCTTGACGAGTTGCTTGATCGCATTCATCAGGCGCTGAAAAAAGTTTTGTACGCGGAGAACTGTTTTATTGCGCTGCACGACGCCGCGACTGATTCATTTCATTTTCCGTTTTTTGCGGACCGCTTTGACTCAGCGCCGCCACCCCAGAGGGTTGGCAACAGTTGTACTGCTTTCGTTTTTCACACCGGCCGCGGGATGCTGATTCCGCAACGGGAGTTCGACCGCCTGGTGGCCAGCGGCGATGTGGAACTAGTAGGCTCGCCCTCGCCGGCGTGGCTGGGAGTGCCACTGAAGACTCCGACGGCTACGATCGGCGTACTGGTAGTGCAACACTACGAAAACCAGAATGCCTACGACGTCCGTGATCTGGAGTTTCTGGATTCTGTCGGCGGACATATTGCTTTGGCTATCGAGCGGCGTGCCGCGGAAGACGCTTTGCGCAAGAGCGAATCAACCTTCAGGCTGTTGTTTTCTCATAATCCGCTGCCTACCTGGGTGTTCGATACCGAAACCCTAAAGTTCGTGCAGGTGAACGAGGCCGCGGTACGGCAGTATGGATATTCCGCGGAAGAATTCGAAACCATGACTGTTTTCGATATTCGGCACGAAGAAGAACATGGCGCGCTGCAGAAACACATGAACGATTGGGACGCTCCGGGACATTACCAAGGTGTGTGGAAGCACCGTAAGAAAGACGGCAAGGTTATTGAGGTGGATATTATTTCGCATCGGCTGGACTACGCGGGGCACAAGTACCGCCTGGTCGTCGCGCAGGACATCACCGAACGGCACTCGCTGGAAGAACAACTTCGGCAGGCGCAAAAAATGGAGGCGGTGGGCCGGCTGGCAGGTGGTGTCGCGCATGATTTCAACAATTTGTTGATGGTGATCAAAGGACACACCGAGTTGCTCCTCAACGTGCCCGCACTGCCGCCGCAAGCCTCAAAAAAGATTGAGCAGATCGATCGCTCTGCGGATCGCGCTGCAGCACTGACACGCCAGCTTTTGGCATTCAGCCGCATGCAGGTGCTGCAGCCGCGCGTGATGAACGTGAACGGCGTAGTGGAAGAGATGGGCAAGCTCCTGCCGCGCTTGATTGGCGAAGATGTCGAATTGATTTTGCGAACCAGCGCGGACTTGGGAGTCATTCGCGCTGATGCCAGCCAGATGGAACAAATCATTATGAATCTGGCTGTAAATGCGAGAGACGCTATGCCCTCAGGCGGAAAGTTAGTAATCGAGACCTCAAACGCGGATCTGGATCACGCTTATAGTTCAGTCCATCCAATTGTTCAGCCGGGCCGTTACGTGCTCCTCGCGGTGACGGACACCGGAACGGGCATGGACGCGGAAACACAATCGCGCATATTTGAGCCATTCTTCACCACCAAGGTCCAAGGCAAAGGCACAGGATTGGGACTGGCAACGGTTTATGGCGTCGTGAAGCAGAGCGGCGGCTATATCTGGGTGTACAGCGAAGTGGGCAAGGGGACGTCGTTCAAAATTTATCTGCCTCGCGTTGATCAAGCGGAGGATGTAACGCCTCCTGCCGTCCTGGCTGAAGCTCCGCGCGGAGTTGGAACCATCCTGCTCGCCGAGGACGAACTAGAGGTAAGGGAAGTAGCGCGAGAATTTCTGGAGTCCGGAGGCTACACGGTGTTGGAAGCGCGCGATGGGGCGGACGCTCTGCGACTCTCGGAGCAGCACTCCGGCATGATTGATTTGCTGGTGACCGATATGGTGATGCCGGGAATGAGTGGGCAGGAACTGGCGGCGAGCATCCAGGAAAAACGCAAAGGCATACAAGTTATTTTCATGTCGGGCTACAGCGAGTATGCCGCAGTGGAAGCGGCCCATTCCGATCCGAATTTGCGGTTGCTCAGCAAACCGTTCAGCCGGGCCGTCATTCTGCGAGCGGTCCGCGACAGATTGACCTCGCTCAAAGTGCAATAGTTCGCTTACAGTCCTTCGCGAACACTGGATCTACGAAGAACGTCACTCCTATTTGTGTTGGTTGAATGCTCAGCTCGATGCGAGCAGAGCACGGATTTGCTTTTCTAGAGCCTGATTGTAATCCCGTTCGAGTTGGAGTTCGGTTTGCAGTTTCTTCACCAATAATTCCACGCGTACAATTTCCCCACGTAGATTGGTTGCTTCCTGTGAAGTTGCCGCAGGCGACACCGGCGCTTGAGTTGAGATTGGTGCAACCGGCTGCAGAACGTTTGTGCGAGATTGTGCCGGAGCCCCGGCGGAAAACGGCGGAACGGGCGTAAAGGCATCAGCAAGTGCGCGTGGCCAAGCCGCTGCTTCCGCTTGCGCAGAAGGTGCACTCGCGCTCGGTGCTTGCGGGCCAGAAACCTCTCGATCCGTATCAAGTGCCCCTGGCGTGAATGGTGGCATCATGTGCGGCGCAGGGGATTGCTGCGCAGGACCGTGTGGAATCGTCGAAGGTGGCGGAGAGAACAGATTCTCCAACGCGTATGAGCTCTTGCGCTCTCGCGGCGGCTGAGTTGCCGCCACGACATCGTTTGGAGCCAACAGATGTTTTACACGTCCAATCAGTTCTTGCGGCTGAAATGGTTTACGAATCAACTCGTCGGCTTTCACCGCGACGGCTTTGTCGGCGACGCTTTTGTTGACCACGCCGGACATTAAAACTACCGGCACGCCGCCAAATTCAGGATGCTGTTTAATCTGGCTACACACTGAGTAGCCATCTTGGTCGGGCATGATCACGTCGGTGATCACCACGTCAGGGCGATTCTGGTCAAATTGCGCCAGCGCGGAAGCGGCATCGGCACAGGTAATCACGTTGAAGTTTTCACGGCGGAGAGCAATTTTAATAACTTCACGCATGGTAGCGCTGTCGTCGATGAAGTAGACGGTCGGCGTACGTTTCACGGGAACTTCACCAAGCGGAGGCATCATCATCACTTCGCTCATTGCATTTCCTTTTCCGCCATATTGTTCATGCTTTCGTCGAATTCGCGCATGGCATCTATCATCAGGTCGGTAGCCGAACGCAGCACGGTTCGCTGCACGGAAGTATTCCCGTAGGCAAATTTGTATACTCCGTCAGCGCCATGGACGCTTTTCAGAATATGGATGACCGCTTCATCGCCAAATAAATTGCCGCATTCCGCGTGGCTGATCTCGCCGCCATCGAAAAAGATTAGTGCGTCGGTCGCGCCGGAATTTATATGCAAAGCTCCGGTCTGGCGTGCCATGCCCAGCATTTGCATCACTCCGGGAAGATCGTGATGCGTCAGGCTGCCGCTGAGACTGGTATCCGACTGGGAGAGCATTTGCGTGGGCACAAACCCCTCGGCCTTGCTGATAATGATTTGCTTCACGTGCGCGGCGATAACCGTGGGTGACTGATGCCTGTCGATGTAATCGTCACAGCCGGCCTGGAACGAATCCATCAGCGCGCGCTGGCTGCCGTCGCCTATCGCGATGATTGGCAGAGTAGCGTTTTTCGGATCGGCGTGAATGATGCCGGCAATTTCCAGTGCGCCCATCTCGCGCATATTCGTGGCGCACAGCACGGCCGATGGCATGGCATATTCCAGCGTGCTCAATGCGAATATCGTTTGCGTGGCGGTAACCACCTCGAAGCCTTCCCGCTTCAATGCGTCGGCCACACGCTTTGCAAAGTAGACGTTGCTGTCGATCAGCAATATTTTTGCCGGGCGTCCGCTGATCATCACGACACGGCCTCCTGCATCTCAAGTGCAGCGCAAATCGCGGGTATCGCGCTGTTGGGGCCGGGCGTGAGGGCGTCTATATTCAAAACTTCGATCACGTCACCGTCGTGTGAAATCCAGCCCGCTACATGCGGCGTATCCGCGTCGCTCGCGGGGGACATTTCCGCGGCTATCAATTCGCATTCTCCAGTGACCGGAAGAGCGACCCATTCGGCGTTTTCGCCATAGTTACGCACAGCAATCAAATAGAACCGCCGATTAAGCAGCGCCGTGCCGATCAGTTTCTCCGCCACGTCGCAGACCGGAACGATTCGCCCACGCCTCAGGATCACGCCCTCGACGTTTGCCGTCTTGTGCGGGAAGCGAAATATCCGGCTGGGAGCAACAAGCTCCGCAATCTGACTAGCTACGACCGCGAAGCGCCTGTCGCCAAGCCGCAGCAACACAAAGGATTGCGATCCCAGATCATTCAGGGGAATCATCGATGTGACCCTGCGAGCTCGGCTTCCGATGTATCTGCCGATCCGGCTGGCTTTAACGATTGTTCCAGTAAAACAATTTCGTCGAACGTCAGGAAGCCCTCGGGTTTTACTACCGGCACAACGTTCTGGTCCAAAGCCGTGACGCCGCGGTACCAGTTGCGCTCTTCGTTGCAGAACGCTTGAGGAAGCGCTTGCAGCCGCGTCATCGTGGCCATTTTTTCGATGCCGTCGATCAGCAGCGCCGTACGCGTACTGCGCAACACAAATACCAACAATCCTGGAGTCAGCGGCAGGCCGAAGTGCAACGCTCCATTCACAACAAAAAGCGATTTGTCGCCGCGGCGCACAATGTGCCGGACTTTTTTCAGTCCCGGCGCGGCTATTTCCGTTGCTGAGCCTGCCAGCGAGTCCACGCTGCGCACTTCCTGTACCGAACCCGAAGAGACCGCAAACAGTTGTCCGCTCACGCGAAACAAAATAATTTGTTCGGTGCGAAGTGCCGGGGACTTGCTGGAAGCTGGCAATTGCATCAGCGGGCTCCCACCGGTGCAATGCGCGCTATAGCCAGCACCTGCTTTTCGATCGCCGCATAAATGTCGTCGATGCCAAGGACCTGGCTTACGGCTCCGGTTTTAATGGTTTCGGCAGGCATGCCGAAAATTACGGAGGAGGCTTCGTCCTGCGCTAACACAATGCCGCCGGCAGATTTAATGGCGCGTGCGCCACTGGCGCCGTCGTTGCCCATTCCGGTTAAAACCACACCGATGCTGAGCGGGCCCGCGTAAGCGGCCACACTTTCCATGGTCAGGTCGATATTGGGTAAATATCCGGCGATGCGGCCAGTGCTGCCGTCGAGCTGAATGCGCCCGGCCGAGGTGACGCGCAAATGCTGACCACCCGGGCAAATATAAAATGTTCCAGGCGTCAGGGACTCGTTGGTCTCCGCTTCTTTTACGCGGATTTCCGTGAACTCGGACAGTTGCGCAGCATACTGCGTGGTGAATGCCGCGGGCATGTGTTGCACAAGAATTACCGCGGCGGGGAAATCGCGTGTGAAGCCCGGGGCCAGGCGCATTACCGTCGCCGGACCACCGGTCGACGCCGCAAGTACAACCACGGGGAAGCGCTGATTACTGCCATACAACGCGGTCGATGATGCGGCTCCGGATCCGAACGACGATGCAGGATTGGACGCGCCAGAGAATGCGGCGATCCCCCCAGTCATAGTTGCGGAAACGCCACGATTCTTGGTATCTGAAACGCTCCGCGACGCGGTTCGCACTACGCGAACCTTCGCCGCCATGCGAACTTTGCGCAACAGGTCTTCGCGCACGCTCTGCATGTCCAGATCGATTCCGCTGGAAGGTTTCGCGACAAATTCAATAGCGCCCAGCTCCAGCGCACGCAGGGTACTGGCTGCGCCTTGCCGCGATTCGGAGCTAACTACGACGATGGGCCGTGGATTCGTGGTCATTATTTCCGCCGTTGCCTGCAAGCCATCCATCACCGGCATGTTGATGTCCATGGTGATGACGTCGGGCTTTAAGGATTCCGCCAGGCGTACGGCTTCGCGGCCATCTTTCGCGTGACCGATTACCTTCAGGCGCTCGTCGGTATTTAGAATGGTCTCCAATACTTTACGCATGAACGCGGAGTCATCCACGATCAACACGCGAATATCTTTGGTTGTGCCGGTGACCATTGATCGTCTACGCCACCGGAACGGCGTGCCGTTCCGCATCCTTTCCCATAAGTTGTTCAACCGCGGCGATAAGTTGCTCTTCCTGCACCGGCTTGGTGAGGAACGCAGCGGCGCCTTCCTTCATGGCGCGATCGCGATGCTTCGCGCCTGCGCGCGATGTCACCACCATTACAGGAACACGTCGCGTCGTGGCGTTTTGCCGCAACTGCACCATCAGTTCGTAACCAGTCATGCGCGGCATTTCGAGATCAGTGATCACCAGGTGGCAGCCGTGCTGCGCCACCAGTTCGGCGGCTTCCAGCCCATCGGCCGCAAGCTTTACGACGTAACCGTTCTTTTCGAGCATGCGTCCCACAAATTTGCGAACGCTGATGGAATCGTCGGCCACGATAATCAAACGCTCCTGTGTAACACCTGTCTCTTATACACATC
>CAXMLS010000300.1:0-2814 GCA_964194235.1 uncultured bacterium
ATGTGTATAAGAGACAGGGATAGTGGTGCAGCTGGAGATTCCGAGCCAGGAGCAAAGCACATCAGCAGCGGACACCGCCACGCAGCTTACTGTGCAGGAATTGTTGCAAGAGCGGGAAATCACCTATCGCAATTTGCTTGCGGCCTACTTGAAGCTGCAGGAAGTGAACCGCCAGAAAACCGTTTTCCTGGCTTCGGCGGCCCATGAGCTGAAAACTCCCCTGGCAGTAATTAAGGGCTATTACGATCTGTTGTTGACGGGCTCGCTGGGAAAGCTGTCGGAGAAACAGCAAGATATTCTGGAAGAATCCAAAGACAGCTGCGAACGGCTGGTGCGCCTGGTTTCGATGTTCCTGAATTACTCCGCGCTCGAAAGCGGAAAACTGGTTCTGCAACTTCGCGAGAATGACCTTCGCGATTGTCTCGATGAGCTTTCGAAACGTTGGTCGGAAGCGTTCCAGAGAAAAGGTGTAAAGCTGGAAGCAAGTTTCGATCCTTCCATTCCCACTTTCCGGTTCGACTATCAGAAAGTGCAGCAGGCAGCCGCAAACCTTTTAGATAACTCTCTTAAACATACCCCTGCCGGCGGAAGTGTGACTCTGCGCGCGGGGCCGCATTTTTGGGAGCGGCGGGTTGCGGGCGTGGCGCCGGCTCAGGAACGGCGGCGTTACCGGCTCCCGCGTCCGAACAGCGTGGAGGTAAGCGTCACGGATTCTGGTCCGGGTATCGCGGCGGAACATCATCAGGAAATATTTGAAGACTTCGTTCGCGTGGACCGTAACACTTCCGGCATGGGGCTGGGGCTGGCGATCGCCAAGCGGCTTATTCAAGCGCATCGCGGAAAAATTTGGGTCGAGAGCGAGCATCAGCGCGGCAGCACATTTACATTTTTGCTGCCGATGGATCCAGGGTAATTAAGTAAGTAAAGGTTTTGGGAAGCAGAAAGGGACAAGTCCATGGCTGCAAAAGAATTGAAAGAAAAAATTCTCGTCATCGATGACGAGCCGAGCATTCGCAAATATTTACAGACCCTTCTGGAGGTCGACGGCTTCGACGTGGAAGCGGTCAGCTCCGGAAAGGACGCGCTCGAAAAGGTAAGCGCGGGAATGCGGCCGGACTTCATCATTCTGGATGTACTGATGCCGGAAATGAACGGTCTGGAAACCTTAAAAGAATTGATGCAGATCGATCGCAGCCTGAACGTGATCATGCTGTCGTGTTCCAACGAAGTTGGCACGGTGGTCGAGGCCATCCGCATCGGAGCGCACGATTATCTGACCAAACCGTTTGAGAAAACAGAACTCGACGCGGCGATGCTGAAGTCGCGCCAGAAGAAACAGCTGGTAACGGAGAATCTGGCATTGCGCGATTATTGCGAACAGATCACCGAAGACATCAGCTTCCTGGCGGCCAGCCCGCAGATGGTGCGTATCCGTCAGCAGATTCTGCAGATCGCCCCGGTCGATGTGCCTGTTTTCATTTGCGGCGAAAGCGGAGTGGGCAAAGAAGTGGTGGCACGCATGATCCACCTGCGCTCCAAGCGGCGCAGCCAGCCGTTCATCAAAGTGAATTGCGCGGCGCTGCCCGGTGAATTGCTGGAATCGGAATTGTTCGGCTTTGAGCAGGGAGCGTTTACCGGCGCAGTACGCGCCAAGCCCGGGAAATTTGAGTTGGCGAACAAGGGCACCATTTTTCTGGACGAGATTGCGGAAATGACCACGCATCTGCAGGCTAAATTGCTGCACGTGCTGCAGGATCATCAATATTCGCGTCTGGGCGGCCGCCACCTGGTGGACACCGATGTTCGCGTACTGGCGGCGACAAACGTGGATGTTCAGGATGCGATGAA
Organism: uncultured bacterium; assembly: GCA_964194235.1. Classification (GTDB taxonomy): domain Bacteria; phylum Acidobacteriota; class Terriglobia; order Acidiferrales; family UBA7541; genus Acidiferrum. Next base: position 1,849 of record CAXMLS010000300.1, read on the forward strand.
GACCGGGCGATTCCGCGAAGACCTCTATTACCGGTTGAATGTGCTCTCCATTAATGTGCCGCCGTTGCGGGAGCGTACCTCGGAGATTCCACTCCTGTTCCGCCATTTTCTGCAGAAGTACAGCGAGAAATTCGGGAAGACGCCGCAAGGTCCGTCGAAATATTTGCTCGATGCAGCGGTGAACTATCCGTGGCCCGGCAATTTGCGCGAACTGGAGAACTTCGTAAAACGTTACGTGATTCTGGAAGACGACGAAGGCAGCTTGCGGGAATTGGTGGAGATGTCATCGGCGCGGCAGCGCACTTCACCGCGCGCGGAGCCGGCCGTGCATCGCGAGCCGCAAGGCCTGAAGGCGCTCGTGCGCGGCTTGAAAGACGAAGCGGAGATGGAAGCCATCGCCGACGCGCTGGAGAAGACCCGCTGGTGCCGCAAGGATGCTGCGAAAATGCTGGGCATCAGCTACAAAGCCCTGCTATATAAAATGCGGCAGTTCAATCTGGACACCCCGCGCACGAGACGTGCAAGCGTCCCTGCGCCAGCAGCACTAGAGGAAGCAGCCCCGGTAACCAGTGGCGGCCGGAATCAATAAGAGTTATCCAGCGCGATAAACTTGCAGGTGACCTTTAGAACAAGGGGCGTTTCGCTTTTGTTATTGGGCGATACGAATTGCAGTAAGGTCACTGCAAGGGGGCGCGATCCGGAGCAAGCCAGCCGACCGCGTGCATCAACGATGGGCGGAATGACGGAACGCCGTAATGCTCGCCGATACGATTTGTCTTTGCCGGTAGTGATTCGCATTCCGTCCGATGCGGCGGATTTGCAGCAAGGCAAGACCCGCGACATCTCCACCCGCGGGCTATATTTCGAAATCGAGCAGGACCTGCAGGCCGGATTGGAGTTGGATATCACACTGACGCTCCCATCCGAGATCACCCATGGCTCGGAAGTTTTCGTGCGAGCGGCGGG